>JALWEW010000092.1 GCA_027039295.1 Acidilobaceae archaeon | reverse complement strand
CGTGCTCGCTGTGGGGCCCCTGACGGGCCTGCCTCTCCCAAGTAGTGGGAAGATGGTGATAGCCGCCAAGAGCCCCCTAACCGGGGGGTATGGTGACGGTAACATTGGGAGCCTCGCGTCGGTCCATATGAGGAGGGCCGGCATAGACGCCATCGTGATCAAGGGTAAGGCCGAGAAGCCCACAACCCTCGTCGTAAGGGATGGTAAGGTAGACTTCGTGGACGCCGAGCACCTCTGGGGGCTCGACACGTGGCGCGCCGAGAGGGCCCTCAGGAGCGAGTACGGCAAGCAGGCCGGCATCCTCGTGATAGGCCCTGCTGGAGAGAAGATGGTGAGGTTCGCAACCGTGATAAGCCAGGAGGGTAGGAGCGGCGGCAGGCCCGGCATGGGGGCGGTCATGGGCTCTAAGAACCTGAAGGCAGTCGTAGTAATAGGCACCGGCGACTTCAACCTCTTCGACGAGAAGGGACTCAAGAAGCTCGGAGCCCAAGCCTACGCGGACGTGAGGAGGAAGAAGGGCTACAACTTCTGGATACGCCAGGGCACCATGGCGACCGTTGACTGGGCCCAGGAGAACAGCGTGCTCCCCACCTACAACTTCAGGGAGGGCGTGTTCGAGGGCTACAAGGGCATAGACGGCTACAGGATGGAGGAACTCAAGGTCGCACAAAGGAGCTGCCCCAACTGCAACATGCCCTGCGGCAACGTGATAAGGGACGCCGAGGGTGAGCTGAGCGAGCTAGACTACGAGAACGTCGCGATGCTCGGCAGCAACATAGGCCTGGGGGACCTGTCGAAGGTGGGGGTCCTGAATAGGCTGGCGGACCAGTACGGCATGGACACCATAAGCCTCGGCTCAGTGCTGGCCTTCGCTGCCGAGGCGAGCGAGCAGGGCCTGATAGAGGAGAGGATAGAGTGGGGTGACTTCGACAGGTTCGCGGAGCTGACCAGGGAGATAGCCTTCAGGGAGACGGAGCTAGGCAACCTCCTGGCTGAGGGCACGCGGAGGGCGGCCGAGAAGCTGGGGGGCGACTCCATGAGGTACGCCATGCAGGTCAAGGGCCTCGAGGTCAGCGCCTACGACTGCCACGCGGCCCCGGGCATGGCCCTTGCCTACGCCACGAGCCCAATAGGCGCCCACCACAAGGATGCCTGGGTCATAAGCTGGGAGGTGGCCACCGACAGGTTCTCCTACGGGCCGGAGAAGGCTGCCAAGGTCATAGAGCTGCAGAGGATTAGGGGCGGGCTCTTCGAGAGCTTCACCACGTGTAGGCTGCCCTGGGTTGAGCTGGGCCTAGACCTGGACTACTACCCCAAGCTACTCTATCACGCGACGGGTATACGCTACACCTGGGACGAGCTCTACGCGGTAGCCGACAGGATCTACGCGCTCATACGGGCGCTCTGGATAAGGGAGCTGGGAGGCTGGGATAGGAGCCTAGACATGCCCCCAGCCAGGTGGTTCAAGGACCCCTTAACCAAGGGCCCACTAGCTGGCAGCAAGCTCGACCTGGACTCGTTCAGGGCCCTCCTAGACTCCTACTACGAGCAGAGGGGCTGGGACGAGCGCGGGGTGCCCAGGAGGTCGACCCTGGAGAGGCTGGGCCTCGACTTCACCGTGGAGACGCTCGACTCGATAGTGGGCCTCAGGCCCTAGCCCTTCGCCTTAGCCCTAGCCTTGCCCTTGGCCTGTTTCTCCTGTTTCGCCTGCTTCAGCCTCTGCTGTTCGATCTTCTCTATATCAATGCCGAGTTTGTCCTTTATGTACTGGACTATCTCCTTGTACCTATTCCTCACTGTGACCTCTGTGACGCCGGCCTTGCTCGCGACGTCCTTCTGAGTCTTCCTGAAGCCCTGCTTGATAGCCGCGATGTAGACGGCCGCGGCGGCTACCCCGCTGGGGTCCTTACCCGCAGTTATACCGGCCTCCTTGGCTAGCCTGACTATCTTCACGGCCTCGGCGGCAACGCTGTCCGGGAGGCCCAGCTCGCTCGTTATCTGGCTGACGAAGTTCTCGGGGTTTATCACGGGTATGCTGAGCCCTAGGTCCCTGACGAGTAGCCTGTAGCACCTGGCTATCTCCCTCCTCGGGTCCGTGCCCTCCCTGAAGCCCAGCGTCTCCGCTATCCTTTGTATGCTACAGGCGATCTGGAGCCTCCTACAAGCGGCGTAGAGGGCTGCGGCTACGACGCTCTCTATGCTCCTGCCCCTCGTGAGCCCCTTCTGGGCCGCCTCCCTGTAGATCCTCGCGGCCTCCTCCTTGACGTGTTGTGGCACATCCAGGGCCTGGGCTAGGTCGTCCAGCTTCCTAAGGGCCTGGTTAATGTTCTTCTCAACGCTGGTTAGTGTGGTGCCGTACGCGAGCGCCCTGCGGATGGCCTCCAGCCTCCTCGTCCTGCTTAACCCCCTGGGCTTACCTGTCGCCGGGATGGCGTAGCCTACCGTCACGCCCATGTGCTGCTTCGCAGGCGAGAGGGGGCCTCCCACGCGGGCGCGGCGCCTCCTCTCCTCCTCATCGTAGGCCCTATAGTCCACCCTTTCATCGATAACCACGTCCTCTATGATCTGACCGTTCAGCGTGCAGACCCTGACCCCCCTCTCGGGGTCGTACACTATGTACTCGGGGGGGCAGGCCTCGGATTCTCCCCGAGGCTTTTTCTCCGACAATATGCCACCCTCCAACTTAAACGGTAAAGCCCCTGAAGGGGGGCGTATCGCTTATAACCCCCTCTGGGAGAGTTTTTAAGTTTTACGCTCAAGCATAGCGCCGGGGCCCCCCAGCGAGACCGCCTCGGCCCACCTGGCCCCGGCCTCGAGGAGTGCAGCTGTGACCCTCTCGACGGCGTCGCCCGGGACGAGCGCTATTATGGACCCGCCCCAGCC
>JALWEW010000091.1 GCA_027039295.1 Acidilobaceae archaeon | reverse complement strand
TAAAAATCCTCTAGTGCTCCAAGCCCTCCCCCTCGGGGAGCCAGAGGTGGCGGTAGCCCGGGAGAGGAGCAGGCTGGAGAGGCTGAGGGATCACCTGGACGAGTTCCTGGCGGTCTATGCTGGCATAGCCATAGCGGCGGGCCTGGTTGCTGGCTACTACGAGGCTGGGTGGGTGGCGCTCCACAAGCCCCTCATTAAGGAGTTGGAGATGGCCGCTATAATGCTGATGATATTCCCTATGATGGTTATGCTCGACGTCGCCTACTTGGGTAGGGCGTTCAGGAACTGGAAGGCGCTAGCCATAACCCTCCTGATGAACTTCGGCTGGGGGCCCCTCTGGGCCATACTGCTTGGCCACATGTTCCTCGACAACCCCCTGCTGAGGCTGGGGCTCTTCATAGCGTGGCTTGTGCCCTGCTCCTCGATGAGCGTCGGCTACGTTGGCCTCATGCTCGGCAACATAGAGCTGGCCACGGCGCTGGTGGTCGTCTCGTTCCTCGTGGCTGTGCCCCTCATACCCCTGTACCTGAAGTTCTACGGCTCCGCCTACCACGTCAGCGTGCCGACGATGGTGCTCATCAAGACTATACTCCTGGTCATAATAGCGCCGCTCATAGTGGGGGTCGCTACCCACGAGGCCCTCGTGAGGCGCCTGGGCGTGGAGAGGTTCAGGAGGATAAGCCCGGTGTTCCCCACCACCACGATGCTGGGCATGTTCATGATAATATTCGAGATCTTCTTCGGCAGCTCCAAGACGATCATAACCCACCTGAGCTCGGTGCTAGGGGTCTTCTACTCCGCCATGGTCTTCGGCACGGTCTCACTAACGTTCATGACGTTCTTCCTCAAGGCAGTGGGCTTCAACTATAGGGACGCCATGGCCACCCTGTTCCCGAGCATAGGCAAGAACGAGGGAACCGCCATAGCGATCGCTGCAACAGCCTTCTCACCCCTCGTGGCGATCGCCCCGGCAACCCTCCCAGTGTTCCAGGTGGTCTTCCTGCTGACCTACATCAAGCTGAGGCCAAGGATAATGAGGCTATACGGCGAGAGGCCGGAGAGGCTCATGATCGTCGAGAGGAGGGTAGTCGCGAGGAAGGTCGCCGCGCCGGGTGCTGTAGGCGGCGAGTAGCGGGGGTGGCAGGGGCTTGGTGAGGCTCCTGGTGCCGGTGGACTTCTCCCCCGGCTCGAGCTGCGCGGTGGAGAGGGGCTTCAAGCTGCTGCCGAGGGTCGAGAGGGCTGTCTTCGCCTATGTCCTACCGCTCGGGATGAAGGAGCTGGAGGACTTCCTGGAGCCCGGCGCCCTCGAGGAGGCCAAGCGTAGGGCCGATGAGAAGATGAGGGAGTTCCTGGCGAGCCTGAGCGTCGAGGCCGACGAGATCGACTATATAATAGCGGAGGGCGACCCGGCGAGCGTGCTACTAGAGCTTGCGAACAGTGGCGACTACGACGCCGTCCTCATACCCCACAAGGGTCACTCCTACCTCGTAGACGTGCTAATCGGGAGCGTCACCTTGAAGCTAGTAGCGAAATCGAGGATCCCAGTCATAGTTGTTAGGAAGCCCGAGAAGTGCTAGCGCCCCCTCCTCCCTAGCCGGATCCCTATGTTAGGGTATCGCCCTAGGGGGTTCGCGCCGCGGGTCCTCGGCGCTTTACATCGAGCTCCGTAATATATTATTAGCGCCTATAAGGACCACTCCTTAGAGGGTGGCGGGCCTCGCCCTACGCTCTGGTTAACGGGGTCAGGCTCTACTATGAGGTCATGGGCTCCGGCGAGCCTCTCGTGCTCATCATGGGGCTCGGAGCCGACTCCGGCTGGTGGCCTCCCCGCTTCCTAGAGGCCCTCCAGATGGACTTCATGGTGGTCGTTTTCGATAATCGAGGGGCCGGTAGGAGCGATAAGCCCGACGTCGAGTATAGTATTGAGGGCATGGCGCTCGACACCATAGGCCTCATGGACCACCTAGGCCTGGAGAGGGCGAGCGTACTCGGCGTCTCGATGGGGGGCATGATAGCGCAGGAGATGGCGATAAGCCACCCGGAGAGGGTTAGGAAGCTAGTCCTAGTCACGACGGGGCCCGGCGGCCCCTGCAGCGTGCCCCCGAGGCCTGAGGCGCTCGAGCAGCTGCTCCTAGACAGGTCCACGACGCCCCCGGAGGTCATCGCTGAGAAGACCATTGAGACCCTCTTCCCCAGGGAGTGGCTCGAGGCCCACAGGGGCGAGGTTGAGGCCATGGCCAGGAGGATCCTCGAGAACCCCATGCCAGGCCACGCCTATAGGAGGCAGCTAGAGGCAGTCATGAGGTTCGAGTCTTGCAACAGGCTCCACCTAATCAGGGCCCCAACGCTAGTCGTGGGTGGGGGCCGCGACATCATACTGCCAGTGGAGAACTCTAAGGTGCTGGCTGAGAGGATCCCCAACGCCAGGCTGGTGATCTACAGCGACGCCGGCCACGGCCTCGTGCTCCAAAAGCAGGACGAGCTAGCCGGGCTCGTCAGGGACTTCCTCAAGGAGGACCCCTAACAGCGGCCCCCTGGGGGGCTAGTGGGTGGTGTGGAGGTAGCGCCTGGCCCTCCTATACCTCGCCGGGCCTAGTATGGCCTTTATCGCAGCGTGGAGCCTGGCCCCCCGGGCCTCCTCGCGGGCCCTGAGGATCCTGGAGGCGGCCTTGGGGCCTATCCCGGGCACCCTGACTAGCTCGCTCCAGCCAGCGGTTGAGGGGTCTACGGGGTACCACTCTGGGTGGAGCTTGGCTATGATGTCCTTTAGGGTCTCCCCGGGGCTCCTGGGCCTCGGGAGCATGCCCCGGTCGTCTAGGGCGTCTAGTATCCAGCGTGGGTCGTAGCCGTAGTCCCTCATGAGGGCCACGGCCTCGCTTAGGAGCCTAGCCCTCCACGTG
>JALWEW010000090.1 GCA_027039295.1 Acidilobaceae archaeon | reverse complement strand
CTGTCAGGGCGCAGGCCGTGATATTCCAGCACGGTGGCGGCGTCGGCTTCGACTTCAGCGAGATCAGGCCGGCGAACGATGTAGTCCTCACCAGCGGGGGCCTCGCGAGCGGGCCCCTCAGCTTCATGAGGCTCTTCGACCTCAACACGGAGGTCATCAAGCAGGGCGGCAGGAGGCGCGGCGCTAACATGGGTATAATGCACGTGTGGCACGCCGACGTGGAGGACTTCATCAGGGCCAAGACGGGCGAGCTAAAGGACGTCAACCTGCAGAACTTCAACATAAGCGTGGGGGTATACGACGCCTTCATGAGGAGGGTCCTCGAGGGGGGCGAGTGGCCCCTAGTCAACCCCAGGAAGACGGACCTGACAGGCAGGAGGGACAGCAGGTACTACGCCATGGTCAGGGCGAGGCACTACATGAGCGAGGAGTGGGTCCAGGAGTACATAGTGAGGGAGCTGGAGGAGCACGGTGGGAGCATAGCCCTAGACGAGACGACCCTACTCACATTCGACGAGGCCCTTGCCATCGCCGAGGCCGAGGGCGCCATAGTCAAGAAGGTGAACGCCCGCGACCTATTCGAGCGCATAGTCCACGGCGCGTGGGACAGCGGCGACCCAGGCATAATATTCATAGACGAGATCAACAGGCGCCACCCAATATGGTATATTGGAAAAATAAATTCAACAAACCCGTGTGTGAGCGGTGACACCAGGATACTAACGCCGGAGGGTTGGAAGACTGCCAGGGAGGTCTTCGAGGAGGCCCGCAGAAACGGTGTCGTACGCGGTGTCGCAGTAGACGACGACGTGCTAGGCGAGGGCGGCGAGCCTGTGGCCTACAAGACGAGGCTGCTCACGGTCGCTGGTAAGGAGGAGATCTACAGGACCGTGTGGGGCGACACCCTCGAGCTAGTTGTACCCAAGGCGGTCGATGCGTGGGTGTGGCACGTCGGCAGGAAGCCAGCGCTCAAGGTGAAGACCAAGGAGGGCTATGAGATAACTGTCACGCACGAGCACAAGTTCCTGACGCCCGAGGGCTGGAAGGAGGCCGAGAAGCTAAGGCCGGGCGATAAGATAAGCTTGGCGAGGCTGCACCCAGCCTTCGAGGCCTACGAGGGCTCCGTGGACCTAGACGAGGACGTGGCCTTCGCCCTAGGCTGGCTCATAGGTGACGGCACCTTCAACGAGCACTATGCGGCCTGGTTCTTCTCGGGCCACGACAAGGCGGCTGAAGAGAGGGTCAGGAGGGGCATAGAGAAGCTCGGGGGCAACCCCCTATCGCACACCTACGTGCTCAGCGAGTCCGAGCATAAGATCCAGTACAATAGGGGCACCAGGGTCTACAAGAGCGTCCTAGAGCTACTAGGCTCCACACTCGCCAGAAGCCGGGAGAGGAGGCTGCCCGAGATAGCGTGGAAGCTCACACCCAGAGCCCTAGCGGCCTTCCTGAGGGGGCTCTTCACGGCCGACGGCTATGTAGACTCTGATAAGGCGATCCGGCTCACCAGCGCTAGCTTAGACCTCTTGAAGGAGGTCCAGGTGCTACTGACAACGTTTGGAATATACTCGACTATCTACGAGCGGCCCTATGAGAGCGAGTTCCGCTACACAACAAAGGACGGAGAGGAGAGGGTGTACCACGCCAGCGGCTACTACGAGCTAGTCATTAAAGGCTACAGTAGGAGGCTCTTCAAGGAGCTAATCGGATTTGAGAGTATAGAGAAGCTCGAGAAGCTCAGCCTAGCCAAGACAAAGAGGGACTCCGTCTGGGCGACCGTGGAGGAAGTAGTAGACGTGGGCGAAGTTGACTTCTATGACTTCACTGTACCGCTGTACCACAACTACATAGCCAACGGCCTGGTGAACCACAACTGCGGTGAGGAGCCTTTACTGCCGTGGGAGAGCTGTAATCTGGGTAGTATCAATCTTGAGAGGTACGTGGTCGATACTGGTGAGGGGCCTAGTGTTGACTGGGAGGGGCTGGCTAGGGATGTCAGGGTTGCTGTGAGGCTCATGGATAATGTGATTGACGCCTCACGCTACCCGCTGCCGCAGCTGGGTGAGGCCGCTAGGAGGGCTAGGAAGATAGGCCTCGGAGTGATGGGCTGGGCCCGCATGTTGATACGCCTCGGCATACCCTACGATAGCCCCGACGCCGTCTACCTGGCGTGGGCGGTGGCTGAGTGGATAGCGTGGAACGCCTACATGGAGAGCGTGAGGCTAGCCGGGGAGAAGGGGGCCTTCCCCGCCTGGGATCCGGAGCGGTACAGGTGGATCTTCGAGACCCTCCCGTTCAGGGAGCCCGGCGAGATGCTTAGGCTCGTGGAGGCCGAGACGGGGAGGAGGGGCTACTACGCGCCGCCTAGCGAGAGGGTGAGTCGCATACTCGCAGCGAGGCCCCCGGTTGACTGGGGCGAGGTCAAGAGGGCCGCTATGAGGGTGGGTCTCCGCAACGCAGCGCTACTGAGCATAGCACCCACTGGGAGCATTAGCATTATAGGCGGTGCCAGCGCCAGTATAGAGCCCCTCTTCGCCCTAGCCTACGTGAGGCAGGTGAGCGTCGGCACGTTCCTCGAGGTAGACCCACTCTTCATAGAGGAGCTGAGGAGGCTCGAGATAGACGAGCCCGAGGTCATAGAGGCCATAGCGGAGACGGGCAGCGTGGCCCACCTCAAGTGGATACCCAGGAGGCTCCGCCGCCTCTACAGGACGGCCCACGACATAGACCCCGAGTGGCACCTACTCCACCAGGCCGCATGGCAGGCCTGGGTCGACGCAGCGGTCAGCAAGACAGTCAACCTACGCCACGACGAGCCCCCCGAGACGGTCTGGAGGGTCTACATGCTGGCCTGGAAGCTACACGTGAAGGGCACCACGGTCTACAGGGACCGCAGCAAGAGCCAGCAGGTCATATAC
>JALWEW010000089.1 GCA_027039295.1 Acidilobaceae archaeon | reverse complement strand
CTTGTAGAGCCTCGAGCCCTCGGGTACCTTGCGTATCTCCTCCAGGACAGCCTCCACCTCAGCCTTGAGTGCCTCCAGCGAGGCCTTCTCCTGGGCTACGGCCGCGAGCGCCTCGCGGAGTCGCATGAGCTTCGTGTACTTCGCCTCCACCTCCGGTGGCACCTTCTCAACCATGCCCCATACCCGGCACTACCCCGCTGGCGGGTGGGTAAATTATGCTTGAAGCCCCTCCACAGCCTCAAGGGCCGAGAAGGCCGCGTGCACCAGGTAGAGGTAGGAGTTCGCCAGCGCTCTTAGCCCGCTTGGGCTATCCGAGGCTATCTCCAGTACTACGCATCCACCGTCTAGGCCAACGCTCACGCGTCCCTTGGCAGGCTGAGCCGGCTGCTTAACCTCGGCCTGCAGGGATTCCAACACGGCTCTGGAAGCGCCCGGATCGAGGCATATCCTAATAGTTGCCTTGCACCTACACCCACTCAACCCTTAATCATCACCCTGGGCTTGGCGACCCTCAGCCTGGGCCCTGCCGGCCTGCCGTCGCGGGTTTGGAAGTCTATTACAGCACCTCCAGCGTCAGGTCTGATCACCGCCCTGACCTGGGGCTGCGTGTCAACTGCGAGCCTTGCATGCCAGGCCCTTATGAGTGCCTCACCGTACTCCTCGGCACCTTCAGTAACTTCTACGTAGAGGGCCTCGCCCCGCAGTGGCCTGGCCCCCCTTTCGCGGGATAGCGCAACCCCCCTGATGATTAGCGTGACAATGTTCCGGAGCGAGGGCCTCAGGGGGGGCCGGGCGGCCTCGTAGACCCTTATTATGCTGGGGTTGCCCCTCCGCTCGCCTATTATCGTGACGCGATCGGCCCCGCGTATCCTTGCTATGGCGGCTAGCTCCTCCATTGTCAGGTGGCCCCGGGTGACCCTGAATCCTCCGGGCACGACTGCGACTAGGTCTTTGACTAGGGAGCGCGTCCTAGGAGATGGGGCGCGGCTAGTCGTGAAGAGTATGCCGCGCCCGGGGCCGGGGCCGGGCATGAGGGCTACTTGCCCCTCTTCGGCGGGAAGCTATCCGGCCTGATTACGAAGCCCTTGAAGTACTGGGCCAGCTCGCTCCTGGGGGTGTAGGCGGCTCCAGCCCAGACGGCGCCGCACTTGCGGCAGGCCCATATGCCCACTGAGACTCGGTAGACTGTGCCGACGCTTCCGCAGAAGGGGCAGACGTGCTTGGCGTACCTCTTCTCAAGAACCTCCTTAACCCTCTTCCTGATACTCACACCGTAGCGGGGCCCATAGCGGCCTGCTATGCCCACCACTTTGGTCCTACCCATGGCCTTCACCCACTGGCTCCAGAGCCTGCCGGGGTGAGGGCCTCCTCTAGGGCTTTAAAGTATACTGGAGCGGCTCTCTTAGCCATCTCCAGGGCTCGTAGTACCTCCTCCCTTCTTAGAGCCCCCTCGCCACTCTTCTGGATGCCCACTATTCTCCCCGCCTCGTCCAGGGCATAGACCAGCCTGACGTCTGATACGGATTCCTCCTCAAAGTTAGGGTCAACGGCTAGGTTCCTGCCTATCTTCGCGACTGTGACTGTCACGACTCTATGGCGTATGGGGAGCCTCTCCTCGGTCTTCACGCTGCGGTCCACTATCACGTCTCCAGTCTCTATCTCCTCGTAGTACGGCATCCTAGCGTCTAGGAGGGCGGCCATAGCCGCCAGCATCGAGGCGTCGAAGAGGTTGCCGTCGTGGTCCAGTATGTAGAGGTCGACCCACACGACCCACACCTTCTCGCCAGGCCTAATGACGAGCTGGCCTAGGTCCACCGCGCCTATCTCCCTGAGGCTCCTGTCCACCACCCTCGCAAGTTCTATGGCGTTCTCGTCGGGCGGGCCTGGCTCGAATAGGGGCGATGCGAGTGGCACGAACTCGGCGTGCACAGTGAGGACGCCCTGATCAGGGGTATCCCTGAAGGGGGCCCCGACGTCCATCTTAACGCCGGCCATTACCTGAGTGTTGCCGAGCCTCACGAGCGCCGAGCCCTCAGCCTTCTCCACGACCCCCAACTCTACCCTTACATTGCGGGGCGTGAAGGGGTCCCTGACGCCATCAATCCTGAGGCCCCGGGCTAGGAGCTCCTCTATAGCCTCCTTGCGGAGGCTAGCCACTACAGGTAGCCTGAAGGGCGTGACGCTCACTTCGAGTCACCTCCCACGTTGTACTTCCTCCTGAGAACCTCCTTCTCCATGTCAACGATCCTCTTTATAGCGTCCCACGCCATATCCAGCGCCTTCTGGAACTCCTCCTCCGTCATGACGCCGTTTAGCTGGAGCATCGTTATGAGTCCCAGGTCCGGCGCGCCAGCTACCGGCATGTCGGCCTCGCCCATGCTATCCTCCACCTCGTCTATATCAAGGACTAGGACGCCCTCAACCTTGCCCACGGCTACTCCCCCCACCAGGGCCTTCATTGGTATACCAGCGTCGGCCAGCGCCAGCGAGGCGGCCGTGACCCCCGTAGTCCTCGTTCCACCATCGGCTTGAAGGACCTCTATGAACACGTCGATGGCTGTTCGGGGGAACTGCTTTGTCAGCACTACCGGCTCGAGCGCCTCCCTTATCACCTTAGAGAGTTCTATCTCCCTCCTACTCGGGGCGGGGCTCTTCCTGTCGCTGGTGGAGAACGGCGCCATGTGGTACCTGACCCTCAGTATAGCCCTATCCGGGAGTAACATGAACTTCTGTGGGGGCTCTCGCGGCCCATATACTGCGGCTAGCACGCGGGTTCTACCAAACTCTACTAGGGCGGATCCGTCGGCGTTCGAGAGCACGCCTACCTCCATGCGTATGGGTCTCAGGTCCTCGGGCCTCCTGCCGTCGTGGCGGAGGCCGTCCTCCCTGATTAGCTTCACGCCTTCTACCTTCAACTCTTAACACCCCTCACAACCATTTCCTCCTCTATAAGCTTCCTGATCCGAGCGGTTAGGCCGCTCGTGAAGGCCTCCCTCTCAATAGTCTTCACCGCGAGTACTACAATAGCCTCTAGCTCCTTGTTGGGGCACTTCACGTGGACTCTACCGTTCACTGCGGCGAAGACCTCGCACCCGGTCTCCTTGGTGAGTACTTCGAGCATGCTGCCCTTCCGCCCGATGACTCGGGGCACCCGGGCGGGGGATATCTCGACTACCTTCCCCTCGACTATCTTGCCGAGGCCCTGGCCTTGAACCGTCACTAGGGGGCTTCTCGTCCTATCGAATGCCAGTACCTTAACCTTGACGTAGTCACCCACGTCTAGGTACCTGCTGAGGTCGTCCGTGGCTGGGTTGAAGGGCCTCCCTAGGAAGTCCTGCACGTTTAGAACAGCCGTGTATGGAGAGTTTATGTCTATGAACCAGTTGGTCACGCCTATGCCGGATACTAGGCCTATGACCACGTCCCCGGGTTTGGGTATGTAGATGCCCTCGAGGCCTATGAAAACCAGGCGGTCACCTCTCCTGCTGACGAAGCCCGGTACTGCCGCCCTCTTCACCCCGTTCTCATCCACGTAGACGTAGGGCGGCTGCGCGTCTACAGTGGGATCTAGGGGGTCCCCAGGCAGGACCAGGATCCTGCCCTCAGAAGCCTGCTCCAACCCCTATTTCACCACCCTCACATTCACCTGGGCCCTACCCTTAGTCAGCTTCTGGATAGCGTTAACAACGTCCACCTGAGCCCCGGCGGGTATCTCTATCTCGACCTGCAGCGAGCCATCGTTGAGCCAGTCGGCCTTCTTGACCTCGCCTAGCCTGGCCAGTTCCCTGTATAGCCTCCCTGAGAACTCAGGGGGGATACGAGCCTGGACAACGGCCCTGGCAAGCCTTATTGGCATGACGCGTGCGAGCTTCTTAACTATCTCCACCGCCTGCGCCTCGGCGGGTTTGTAGAGGTCTATGCCTATCCTAAGCTCCTCCATTGCGCTCTCGATGCGTGACTCCGGTATGGGCTTGCCTGTCTTCGGGTCTATAGCGTTCCTCGCGATGTATGCTATGATCTTCCTTCTCTTGGCCTCGAGCATCTTCCTCCTCTGCTCCTCCGTCAGCTGGATCTCGCCCTCCCTGAGTATCTTCTCCGCAATCTTTACTACGTCGTCGGTACCGAAGGCCTTCCTGAGGGCCTCGGGGCTGGCCTTGAGCCCCTTCCTCACGTCCCTGTATATTGTGTCGGTCCAGAGTACCTCGTCTATATCTATCTTCTCTCCCTCCTTGAAGCGGAACGCCTCATCGGGCTTTACGAGTATCTCGAACCGTTGCCCCTTAACGTTCATCCACGCTATGATGTACTCGTGCTTACGTGTCACCACGCGACACCCGACCGGAGAGTACGTCTGGTGGAGGGCTAAATGCTAGCCGAGCTGGGGGAGCACGCGGTCCACAACCTCCTTTATTTCCTGCTTGCTAAGCTTCCTGAAGAGAGGTCTCTTGGCCTCTACCAGGGCTATCTCTATCATGGTATGAAAATCCTTCAGGGCCTCCTCACGCTTCTCCTTGGCGGACGCTATCCTGACCCTAGCCAGAGCCTCCACGACGAGGTCTAGCGCCTCCTCTAGCTTTAGGTCGCTCTTATACTTCTTCTCGAAGGTCGAGTAGACGGTCTCCTCACCCATGCCGACGGCGACTGCGTAGAAGCCGAAGTACTGGCCCCCGGGCTCGGTTCTGAAGAGCCTGGGCTGGCCGTCGTCGACTCCACCCACTATCAGTGAGACCCCGAAGGGCCTCACGCCTCCGTGCTGCGTGTAAGCCTGCTTCAAGTCGGCTACAGCCCTTACCACGTACTCTACACCCGCTGGCTCGCCATAGACGAGTCTGTGCCTTATCGCCACTAGCCTTATGTAGTCTATGAGGACCCGCCCATCGCCTCCGATGCCGGCGAAGGTCGCCCCTATATGATCATCGATCTTGTAGATCTTCTCCATGGCGTCTAGGTCTAGGAACGAGGAGAACCTCCTCTTCTCGGCCGCGAGTATCACGTAGTCCCTAGTCCTGAGGCCTAGGCTAGTCCATCCCTGCCTGACGGCCTCGCTAGCGTAGAGGACCTGGTAGAGTCTACCCTCGGGTGAGAACATGGTGATTGCCCTATCGTACGCCGCCGCTGTAGGGCCCGGGAATGACAATCTAACCGCCCCCTCTAGCCCCAGCTCGGGGACCCGCTTTATATCTCGTGGAACGCGCCCTAGGGAATCCCCGGGGCGCCTATGAGGATGAGACCGACCATGGACCCCAGGGGGATGAACCCGTCTTCTCTCTACCGAGGCACCCCTAGAGGGGATGATGACGCCGTCCCAGGAGGAGCGGTGACATGCTCACGACAGTCTGACCCCTCAGAGGCGGGGAGGGTGGGCTCTCCATGGATTGGCTATGCCTCACACTCTCTATAGCGGCAGGCCTAGCGGGGGGCTACCTAGCAGGCTTACTGGCTACCCGAGAGGCCAGAGACCTGAGGGCCATTATCGCCGCCGCCCTTACTGGGGCTGCGAGGGAGAGGGACCTCGTGAGGGCTAGGAGGAGCCTCTCCTCGAGGCCGAGGAGGCGCTATATAGTATTCGAGGTGGTGCCAGGTGGCTTCAGCGAGGAAGAAGTTAGGAGAGCCATCGAGGAGAGTGCCTCTAGGGTGGCTGGAGCCCTGGGGGTCTCCCTCTCCGGCCTGGGCCTGGTCGAGTACGACGCTAGCACGTCGCGCGGCATACTCAGGGTCAGGAGGGAGTACAAGGGTCTGGCCCTAGCCGTGCTCGGCCTGACGAGGAGGGCAGGGGGATCGAGGATACTCGTCGTGCCGCTTGCCACGACTGGCAGCCTTAAGAGGGCGCGCAGGCTCCTGCGGGCGTCCTAGCGCCTGGCAGCTGCCGCTACAATCTTAATTACGTCGTCATCGCGGAGCACGTATGACTCTCCGACCCTCTGCTTCGTCACAGCGTTTACCGCGTAGAGGAACGTCTTCCCGAGGTCTGTGTGGATCCTGTAGGCGAGTTCGCGGGCCGTCGTGCCCCTGGGCACAAGCAGGACGTCCGGGAGCACCCTCCCCTGCTTGTCAGTGTACTTGTTGGGGTCCTCAACGGGGTAAACAGCTATCATTCCCAGGACCTCTAGCACGGCCTTGTTTATTGCCTGCTGGACACCCGTGGAGCCCCACTTGGATAGGACCCTCTCCCTGATAGCCTCTAGGAGGGTCCTAGCCTTCCTATTCAGCTTAGACTCGTCGACCACCTCGAAGTCGGGGTCACCCGGCTTGTAGCGTATAACACCAGCCTTCGCGGCCCTCCTCAGAGTGGCCTCTGCCGCCGCGCTGGCTGGCACTACTGGGTACTCCCCCAGCTCCTCTCGAAGCCTCCTCACACCCTCCTCGGCGCCGGGTAGGTCGACCTTGTTCGCCACTATGACTATGGGCTTAGCGGCCTTCCTAAGCTCGTGAGTGAACCTCCTCAGGTCGTCGCTGCTCCACGTAGATAGGGGCTTGTCCGCCAGGCCTGAGGCCTCGAGGGCCCTAATCACGTGCACCTTCCTAATGCCTAGGCCCGACATTCTCTCGGCGATAGCTCCGGGCACGTCAACCACGCCGCCCGTATCGATGTGCCTAGCGAAGCGCTCCCAGTCCTTCGATATTATTCCATACATCCACTCGTCTATCTCCTGGAGCATCTGCCGGACCTCCTCGACGGGGTCATAGGTCCCGGGCTTCACGGGATTGCCCTCCGGATCCGTTGAGCCACTGGCATCCACCACCAGGAGCAGCACATCTGCCTTTCTCAGGTCGTCGAGGAACTTGTTGCCTAGACCACGTCCCTTGTGAGCCCCGGGGACCAGGCCAGCAACATCCATCATCTTGACCGGTATCATCCTATCCCCATCAAGGCACACGCTATTCGAAGCGTCACATCTTGGCAGGCCCAGTTTGACGTGGACACACTTCTTCCTCACGTAGCCTATGCCTATGTTGGGGTCTATTGTCGTGAAGGGCCTATTCTCTATGGCCACCCCTAGCTCTGTAGCCGCCGAGAAGAATGTTGACTTGCCCACGTTGGTCTTACCGACGACTCCAATGAGTATATCGCTCGCCTCCAAGGGCTCTCCCCGGGCGCGGAGCGCGGGGCAATGATTAATACCCTCACGGGCGCGCGGCCCCGTCTAGGGTGTGCTTAGGTCTCGAGTGGAGGGGATAATGACATGGCTAAGAGCGTCTACCACTACATAGCGCTCCAGTGGAAGAGGCCCTATGAGGGCGATCACGGCCTGCTCATGAAGGAGAGGCTTGTTGAGTGGAGGAGGCAGCCCTCCATAGTGAGGATTGAGAGGCCTACACGCCTGGACAGAGCCAGGGAGCTGGGTTACAAGGCCAAGCAGGGCGTCATAGTGGTTAGAGTGAGGGTCAGGAAGGGCGGCAGGAGGAAGCCGAGACCCAATAAGGGTAGGAGGCCTAAGAGGATGGGCGTCTACGGCTTTGCCCCCGCGAAGGGGCTCCAGGTCATGGCGGAGGAGAGGGCCCAGAGGAAGTACCCCAACCTCGTCGTGCTCGGCAGCTACTACGTCGGCGAGGATGGCCTCTATAAGTGGTACGAGGTGATACTCGTAGACCCCAACCACCCCGCTATACAGAGTGACCCCGAGCTGAAGTGGGTCGCATCAGGCAAGCACAAGTGCAGGCCCTGCAGGGGCCTCACACCAGCTGGGAGGAGGGCTAGAGGCCTCAGGTCGACAAGGGGCCTAAAGGGCACCCACAAGTACAAGTGGAAGAAGAAGGCTAAGGAGAGGAAGCTCAGAAAGAGGCACGAGGCCAGCGGCAGGGCCAGGCTCATCGCCCCCGACGATATTAGGAGGAAATACCACGCAGACGACCTAACATGAACCCCCCACACCGCTCCTCATCGAAGCACCGCCGCGCCGCCACCTGCCACCTATAACTTCCAGGGACGCTCGGGCCCCTCCGGTAGCCCCTGCATCCTCGTAGTCTTGGGGGAATACCGGTGAGCGGCGTTAGAGAGGTCAGGGCCCAGGTCTTCGTGCATGCCACAGAGGAGCGTGAGCGCGTCCTAAAGGCTTTGATGGAGGTCTTCCCGGAGGAGGTTAGGGGAGAAGTCAGGATTGAGGAGGAGAGGCTAGAGGGCCACTATGGTAACCCTATAGTTAAGATCGTTGCCAGAGTAGAGGGCGAAGCCGCAGCCAAGACCTTCGAGCACATACTCTCGAGGCTGAGTAGGATAGACAGGCAGGCGCTCAGGGGAACCCTGGAGGACCGCGTCGACAAGGAGGGCACGCTATACATGAGGCTCAGCAAGCAGGACGCCTTTCTCGGCGGGCTAACGCTATACGAGGCCGACGATGTGATTAGGATAACGATCCACTTCCAGGGCAGGCGCAGGGCGGCCCTCAGCGCGTACGAGGAAGCCCTACGGGAACCCGAGGGGGGTGAGCGGCTTTCTACATAGACCTGAGTGTGTCACCCAGGAGCCCAGAGGACCTAGGCGCCATCGCGGGCCTCGCCCGGAGGCTCGGGTATAGGGCCCTGGGAGCCCCTGAGGAGTTCGTGAGCAGACCTACGTGCGTAGATGGTGTCTTGGTTATCCCCCGCTTCACGGTTCGCGCTTCAACCAGAAGGGAGGCCCGGAAGGGGCTGGATGGCGCCCCCCGCGACAGCCTGGTCGTGGTGGAGGCCACGGCGGCTGACGCCGCGAGGTATGCCTCGGTCAACAAACTAGTGGACGTGCTACGCTTGCCTCCTAGGCTCTCCTACCTAGTCGACAGGAGCACGGCAAGGCTTTTCAGGGAGAGGGGATGGGGCCTCGTCGAGGTAAGCCTGGGCGGCCTCAGCGCTGACACCGCCGGGAGGATCCTCCCATCCCTGGCCTCGGCGCTCCGTCGAGCGGAGGCATATGGCGTGCCCGTAGCTGTCGTGAGTGATGCCAGGGACCCCCTAGGCCTCTGGCATCCCTACGAGGTCGCCGGCCTCGCCGAGGCCCTAGGGATCCCCTGGCATCGGGGGCTCTCCTGGATCACGACAACGCCCCTAACCATACTCTCCAGGAAGGGCTGGGGACGAGACAGGCTCCTCTCATGCACCCGGGAGGATGCAGGAACCGGTGGCGGCTAGGGAGTCGAGGAAAGCCTCGTACTCCCTGCGGAGCACGCTGGGCGTTGCCCCGGGGAGCCTCACGAGGCCGTGCCATGGCGGATCCTCGTCCGGGGGCAGGGGACCCCAGAGCCTCTCCAATCT
>JALWEW010000088.1 GCA_027039295.1 Acidilobaceae archaeon | reverse complement strand
AGCTTGAGGAACTCCCTCCTAGTTAATCCTCCACTCATGGCTAGCACCCCACCCCCTCAACGGAAGACCCACCAGTGCTTGGGCTTCTCGCCCCGCTCTAGTGGGAGGAGCCACTCGCCCAGCGTTAGTAGGAATAGCCAGATCGATATCGCTAGTACCACCATCATCTTCTCCGGGGTGCCTATCTCGTAGTGGTAGGGCCAGAACCTGACGTGGTAGGGGTTGAGGTTGTTCGTGAGGCCACCGTAGGCGAAGGCCAGCCTGCCTATCTCACCTGATATTATGAAGTCGAACTTCGAGACGTAGCCCGCTAGTATTAGTATTATGGCGTTCACGTAGGTGGCGGCGAGGCTCCTCTTGACGTAGCCGTAAATAGCTAGTATGTATGATACGAATATCCCAAATCCTATCTCTATGATCCAGTAGTCGTACTTGAACTCGCCGTAGAGGAGCTGCTTGAAGGCTGCCCACGCTGGCGGGTAGTAGTACGCCACTATGACGTTCCAGAGCTCGAAGAAGCCCAGCGTGGGGATACCGACTAGGAATATCAGATTGTAAGTCTTAGTTATGAACTCCTTCAGGTCGTCGGTCAGGCCCGTCGACTCGGCCTGGAAGGAGGGCTCGCTGCTGGAGCCACCGCGTAGCATGTAGACCGTTGTAATGTAGAAGGCCTGCCAGGCCCCACCTATGAGGACTGCGCTGGCTATGAAGTACGCTCCCACGTGCGGGCCGTACCAGCCGGGCACGCCAGTGCTGGCGCCGAAGACCTCTCCTAGGTTGCTGTGCACGGCTATGGTTGCGAATAGGACTAGTATGGCTATGGTTAGCTCGGCGGCCTTCCACTCCTTCAGCTTAGGGTTGGCATCGGCCCTTATGAAGTAGATGATTTCTATCAGCAGCATTAGGAAGAAGAAGGAGTATAGCACGCCCATCCACGCTATCCTGGACTCCGGGTTAAAGCTCATGAGCATGGCTGCGAAGTGGTCGGCCCTCCCCAGGTCTAGGATGATCATGGTCCAGGCTGGTATGATCGTTATTAGGGAGAACCAGACGCCGTGTTTGATCACCTTCTCGAAGCCCCTCTTGTGGCCCTTGTAGCCGAATACCGTGTAGAGGCTGTTAACGATGCTGGATCCCGTTGAGGCCAGTGCGAAATAGACGTATGACGGCACTAGGAGCCCCCAGGGGATGGCGTCCTTAGTCATCCACGGCTCGTAGTCGTGGTAGTACTTCGGCAGGTAGACCGCGGCCACGGCTGCTATGATGATGACCAGTGCTAACAGCCACGCGTAGAGAGCCTTCTTGCTCCCCATGAAGGCCACCTTGCCGGCGGGTAAGATGGTCTGGATACTATAAAAGGCTTCATAGGAGATTTGACCGCATCGCGCGAGGGAGACCCACCTATATCGGGCCTGGCCTCATAAACCTGGGGGCTCCCGATAATTACGCTTCTAGAGGCTTTACTGCGGAGGCATAGATGCGCCGTGCTTGGCTGTTACTCGCTCATGTAGGAGTCCCTGCTCTTGGACATGTAGTCGTAGAAGGCCCTCTCGTAATCTATGCTCCCTGGGGGCGGGTATACCCTGGGCATTGGGGGCTCGGCCTCGTAGCCGTAGTCCTCTAGTAGCATCTTTATGCGCCTCTTCACCTTCTCCTGTGCGAGGCTCGAGTGGTATATGGTCCCCATGCTGGAGGCTATCATGTCTACTATGTGCTCGTCACCCCTCTCCGCGTGTATGTGGGGGTTGCGAGTCTCTATCTGGTAGATCGTGACGCCTGCCGGAGTGAAGGGGCAGGCCTCCTCGTTTATCCAGCAGTTCTCGAGGAGCCAGACGAGCTGGTAGGGCTCGATTGCGAAGCCCCCGGCCCACTCCATGTTTAGGGCTAGGTCTATGCTCATCGCGTGCTCCCCACTGTTCCCGGTCTTGACTATGTCGGTCTCTATCCTCCTGGCCAGTGAGAGAGCGTAGTTGAGTATGGTGTTCGTGTGCATCGAGACCCTACCCCTCCTCCTGAAGTAGACGTCCCCGGCTACCTCGAGCTTGGCCTTGAAGGGCCACTTGATCCTCACCATGACGTGGCCCGTGTGGGGTAGGCTGAAGCCCGTGATGTAGGCCCAGGCGTACTCCGCCACCGCCCCGGGGACGTAGTTGTCGCTATCTACGAAGGCCACGTACCTGCCGCCGAGGGCCGCGGCCGCTATGACACCTAGTATCATGCCCTCGCCCTTGCCCTTCCTCACCCTCCCCTCCTCGTCTAGGAGGGGCTCGAGCTTTGTTCCCCTAAGTATGTCGCCCCACGTCTTGTCCCTCTGGTAGAGGACTGCTATCCTCCTCTCAGCGGTCCTAGCGAGCATCTTGGCTAGGTTTACCTCGTCCATATACCTGTCCACGGGGCTCCTGCTCGAGGCCGACACTATGACGACCCAGCTCCCCTGGGGGATCCCGGCTATCACGCCCTCCAGCGTCATTAGGTCCTCATCCTTCACCGGCACGACGAACACGGTGTCCCTGGCCAGCCTCTCCGCCCTCTCGGTGCCCACGTAGTACAGCGTGCCCCTGTCGCCCTCGAAGCCCAAGCCGTTGAGGGTGACAACCCTCACCACGTCATAGAACCTTATGGCACCGTACCTCTCAACCCTCCGGGGATGCTCTATCAGCAACCCACACCACCACTATATAGCGGCCCGGGAAGCCTAGGCGTGCCACCCACACGCTAGGGGCGGCGGAGAGGATTAAACCCCATACCGGCTAGACACCCCAGAGCGGCTGGGTGGGCCGGTAGCTCAGCCTGGAAGAGCGCCCGGCTTGCACCCGGGAGGCCCCGGGTTCAAATCCCGGCCGGTCCACCACAACAATCCTTGGGCCCAGCATTAAGCCCCGAGCCTGCACTCTATACTGGGGGTGAGGCTCCAGTGCCCCTGCTGGCGAGGAGGAGGCCGGCCGTCGCCGGCTAC
>JALWEW010000087.1 GCA_027039295.1 Acidilobaceae archaeon | reverse complement strand
ACTATCAGCGCCGCGGCCGTTAGAGTCGCGACCACGCTCGCGGGAGGCGCCTCCACGGGTTCCTCGGGCGCCGCCAGCTCCCTTATTGCTATGACGTAGTAGACGGCGCTTATCCCGCTATTCACGAGGGCTATCGCCACCAGTGGTATGGAGTACTTTATCGCGGCCATGAACATGTAGAGCTTGCCCCAGAAGCCCACCAGCGGTGGGACGCCTAGGAGGCTTAGGAGTAGTACCGCTACCGCGAGCGCTGCGCCTGGGCTTGTCCTTAGCAGGCCCCTCAGGCTCCTGAAGCCGGGCTCTGGCTTCGCTCCTATCGCCGCGAAGAGGGGTGACTTGGAGGCGGCGTAGGCTAGGGTGTGTATTGCTATCGCTGCGAGAGCCGCCTCGGCGGCTGTGGCGCCAGCGTAGCCCTTGAGGTATGCCACGGCCGCGAGGGCTGTTAGTATGTATCCTATATGAGCTATGCTGCTGTACGCCAGTATCGCCTGCAGATCCCTCGTGGTGAGCGCCGCTATGTTACCATAGGTCATCGTCACCACGGCGAGGCCTGCGAGGAGCAGCGCTAGCGCCTTAGCGTTGGCGGGGCTTGCGGCGTAGTATATCAGCCTTGCGGTTACTGCTATGAACCCGACCTTCGCCACGCCAGCGACGATGCTCACTGCACGCCCATCAGCGCGGGCGTACACATTCGGCAGCCACCAGTGGAAGGGCACCACGCCTAGCTTGAAGCCGAGCGCCGCTAGGAAGAGTGTTATGGCGAGCGCTCCTATGCTAGCCTGGGGGTAGAGGCTGAAGTCGAACATATCGGTCCTAGGCGGGGCTAGGGCGACGCTGCTAGTTGCGACTGCATGCACTGCGACCCAGAACGCTAGGAATAGCGTTGCCACTGCCCCCATGAGTATGTACCTGACGGCTGCGGCCCTGCTCTCGGCGTCGCCTGGTAGGGCTATCACGACGTAGCTGGCCACCGAGACCAGCAGCCACACGGCGAGTACCATCACGGCGTTAGCTGCTCCCGCTATCATGTAGACACCGAAGAGTATGATTGGGAGTAGGCTGTAGTAGGCCGGGTGGCTGGGCCACTCAGCCGCCTGAGACCCGACGGAGAGCAGGGCGAGGATCGCTGCTAGGCCCGCTATCGAGGCCATGAAGGCTGCGAATCTATCATACACCACGAGCCTAGAGTAGAGTTCCAGGGACCCGTGTGAGACCGTGTAGGCCAGTGTCAGCGCTGAAGCGGCCGAGTAGAGTAGCACGCCTATCCACGCTAGTGCCAGGGCTGGGCGGCTCTTCTCCCGGGGCGTGAGAGGCGCCAGCAGGCCCGCCGCGAGGGCCCCATAGAGGAGCCCCTCTATAACACCCGCTGTAGCCGGGCTCACGGCTTATCACCTCCAGAAGAGGTAGGCGAGTAGCAGCACTATCCCGGCCATGTATAGGTACATGCTTAGTATGTAGTCTGGCCTGCCGCGGTGGAGCGCTCTCAGGGCGAAGCTGCTTGCACCGAAGAAGGCGAGTAGGCCTACGTGGTAGAACCAGTCTATACCGAAGTCGACCCCAGCTAGGGCGGCGGCGAAACCTGCGAAGCCGTAGACGAGTAGTATGTATATTATCGCGTTTATGTACCACCTATCGAAGAGGAAGTCATAGGTCGCCTTGGCCAGCGCGCTCCTCGCCAGTATTGCCCTGAAGTTCACGTTGGCTATCTTGTAGAGGTACCAGACGAACAGTATGACTGCTATGGCCCCTCCTAGTACCGTTGCTACTGTCGAGGTGATGTGTATCATCAAATCGCTCGGCGGGACCTTTAGTACCAGTGCTCCAGCCCTCGTGAGCTGGCCGGCCTTGGCCAGCACGTGCGTCATGGGGCCCCACGCTATGCCTATGGCCAGGGCCGCGAGGGCTAGTATCAGGTATGGCCCGAGCATTAGTATGGGCGCCTCGTGGGGCTCGTGCTCTGGCTCCTCGTAGGGCGGCATGTGGAAGACCCTGACTATAAGCCTCGTCGTGTACCCAGCCGTTAGCAGGGCGGCGAGGGCGCCGAGTATGAAGCCCCAGCCGAAGTGCGCCTCCTCGGCGGCGTGTAGTGTGAGCTCCTTGCTGAAGAACCCGCTTAGGGGTGGTATGCCCATCAGGCTCAAGCCGGCGAGCCACATTGAGAGCGCCGTCCACTTCATGTACTTTGCATAGTTCCCCATCTTGTCGATGAACCTGCTGTGGGCCACGTGGAGGGCCCAGCCTGAGATTAGGAAGAGCGCTGCTTTGAAGACTGCGTGGCTCATTAGGTGTGATAAGCCTGCCAGCACTCCCATGGCGAAGCCGACGTTGTTCGCCTCGGACACCAGCATGCCTGCCGCGCCGGCGGCCAGGAACATGTATCCTATCTGGCTGGCGGTGGAGAATGCTAGTATTAGCTTGAACTCGTTCGAGACTAGTGCCATGGTGCCGAGCATGAAGGCTGTTACCGCTCCCAGCCCGGCGACGAGGGTGAAGAACTGGTAGGTGTCATGGACTACGACGGCGTGGAGGGGGGCTGGAGAGTTTATCGCTCCGTAGTAGAATATCGGGGCGAACCTTAGGACAAGGTATATTCCAGCCTTCACCATGGTAGCGGCGTGTATCAGCGCTGAGACGGGTGTGGGGCCTGTCATAGCGGTGACGAGCCACTCGTGGAATGGGAACTGGGCGCTCTTCGCCAGCGCTCCTAGCGTGAAGAGTATTAGTGTGAGGGTCAGCACGTGGTGCGAGGCGAGCCACGCCATCCAGCTGGGGGCCTTCGCCGCTATCTCCGTTATTGATAGGGATCCCGTTAGCATGTACATTATAGCCATGCCTATTAGCATGCCTATATCGCCGACCCTTGTGAAGAGTATCGCCCTGAGCCCGCTGTGGCTTGGCTCGAAGTACATGGGGGTGCCCATGGCCTTTCTGCCGGGTACGCCTACCCAGTACTCCTCCTCATCCGTGTACCAGTGCCCTATGAGGGCGTAGCTTGCGAGGCCAGTGCCCTCCCAGCCTATGAATAGCAATAGCAAGTTGTTGGCGCTGACCACTAGTAGCATGCTGCCCACGAAGAATGTGAAGAAGAAGAAGTACCTCGGTACGCCCCAGTCGCCCTTCATGTACTCTATGCTATATACTCCTATGAGGAAGCTCAGCCAGGACACCAGTATTACCATTATGGCCGAGAGGCCGTCTATGTAGGTTGAGACGCTGACGTTTATCGATGGTATCCACTTGAACTGGTGGAGCACGGGGTGGCCGGTCCTCAACACGTCGACGCCTACTATTGTTGCCAGTATGGCGGCCGTTAGCAGGGTGAGTGCCGAGAAGACTCCGTATACCTTCTCGTTCTTGACTCCTAGGATGTAGAGTATCCCGAGGATGCCAGCGCCTAGGTACGGGACTCCCCAGATGAGAGCAGCATACACGGGCTCAACCATCACTCACCACCCCCTAATGCAGGCCTGCTATGACTAGGGAGACTGTTGACATTAGCGAGTTGATCAAGGGCGTCGCTAGTATGAACACTAGGAACCCCACTAGGAGCAGGCCGAACATCGAGACTATCATGGCGTTCCTCGTCTCGTGGGCCTCCTTAGCCCTGTCGCTCCTGGGCTGGCCGTAGAAGATCCTCCTCATGGTTATGAAAGAGTACGCCGCCGAGACTGTGAGCGCTACACCCGTTACTAGGGCTAGTGAGAATAGCGTGGTCAGTGGGTGGTTGTAGACCCTGTATAGTCCCACCAAGATCATCCACTCGCTCCATATGCCCGGCGAGGGCGGCATCCCGGCTAGGTGTAGGAAGCCGTAGAGGGCTAGGGCTGCTGTCAGCGGGTACCTCCTGGCGAGGCCTCCCATCAGGCGTATGTCTCTGAGGCTGTGGAGGTCCGTTATGAATACTCCCGCGGTCATGAAGAGGAGGGCCTTCCCTATAGCGTGAACTAAATAGTGCATCATAGCCCCGGCTATGCCTATGCCTGTGAGTGTCGCCAGACCTAGTAGCATGTAGCCCATCTGGCTTACGCTGGAGTATGCCAGGAACTTCTTGAAGTCCCTCTGGGTAAGTGCGACCAGGCCGCCGTAGATTATTGTTGTGAAGGCTAGGGCTACTAGTATATCACGCCAGCCGGCTAGTATCGTTGGGAAGGAGGGTATCACGAACCTTGCGTAGGCGTAGCCCGCTAGGCCGATCAGGTTGGGGCTCAGCAGAGCGCTGATGGGTGTTGGAGCCTCGGCGTGGGCGTAGGGTAGCCACATGTGGACGCCGAAGACGGCCATCTTAACGAATAGCCCCACACTCATTAGCACAGCCACGATCTTGGCGGCGGAGCCCAGGGCCCCCTCTATGGGCCCTAGGGGCTTGAGCTGCGGCACCAGGAGGTAATCGAACGTGCCCAGCTTGACGCCGTAGTATATGATCCCGGTGAGCAGGAGAACTGCTCCGATGTGTGTCCAGACGAAGTAGAGTAGCGAGATCCTCTTCCTATCGCCGTAGCCCCAGTAGGCTATCAACAGGAAGGAGGGAACCAGCGTTAGCTCTAGGAATATGTAAAAGAGTACTAGATTGGTGGCCATGGCGAGGCCGAGCATGGCGGCGGCGAACGTGTTGTAGAGGAAGAAGTAGGCTCCCATGCCGGGCGTGTCTTCGCCCTCAGCCTTCATCTCCTCTATCCTGGTTAGCATGTACCTCACGCTATAGACAGCCACGGCCGCCGTGACCGCCGAGACGCCCAGCACTATCGGGGCATTCAGCCCGTCGATGGCTAGTGCAAGCGTCCCTATGCCCTTGAAGTGTGCGTAGGCAGGATCCAGCACGCCCTGCGATACCATCCCGGCGGCGTAGAGGCCAGCCACCAGGGCGCCTGGTATTGCTAGGAGTATGGCGGATACCCCCGCAGTGATCCTCGCTGCCTCCTCGCTCTCAGCTTTAGCTAGCCATGCTATGAGGCCTACTACGATGGGGAGGAAGACTGAGAGCCAGAGTATCGGCCCGCCTAGTGTTGTGGACACGGCTAAACACCTCCCTCCTCGAGAGACTTCGAGTCGAAGGTCTTGGAGAGCCTATAGAAAGCGATTAGCACAGCCACAACTACTATTACCTCAGCCGATACGACGGAGATCAACACGATCGAGAACGCCGCGCCGAGCGAGGGGTTCGAGGCCAGCGCCGCCACCACCATCAAGAGTATGGCGTTGAATATAACCTCTATCGAGAGTAGCAGCCTCAGTAGATTCCTTGACGCTGTAACACCATAAGCACCTATCGCCGCTATAGCGGCGGCGAAGACGAATACCTCAGCCGATACGGCCCCCATCGCCATGGCTACTCAGCCCTCCTCGCTATCGATATAGCCTCGACGAGCGTGGCCGCGAGCGCAATGAATATCACTCCGAGGGCTGGGAGGTAGCGGCTAGCTAGTACTTGAGACACACTCGATAGGCTGTATGTGCCGGGCTTCGTGTAGGCAACGTATAGGCCAGTGGCCATTAGGAGCGTGAGGAGCGCCGAGGCCACGAGGAACCCTGTTGCCACGCCCCTAAACTCCTCCCTCGTCTCCCTGGCGCCTCCCCCGAGCATCGAGATGACTATTATAATGAACATCACCGCGGCGCCGACGTACACTATGACAACGAACGTGCCGACGATTGGCATGCCCAGGAGCGCTATCATGGCTGCGTTGAAGCCCCCTAGGAGTGCCAGGGTTACGCTAGCGTATACCAGATCCTTTATCGTTGTGACGTAGTACGCGAGTATAACCATTATGCCGCCTAGTAGCCCCACATATGCTGCCAGTGCACTCACTGTCCACCACCCCCCTCGGAGGCCCTAACCTTCACTAGGCCCTTCTCTGAATCGAAGATGTACCTGACGGGTATGCCTCCCTCCTCCTCGGCCGGGCTCTTAGGCTCCTGCTGGAAGGCCTCGAGGTCAAGCTCCATCTCTGCCAGGTTCATATATACGACGTCGTGGGCTGGCACATGCCTCAGCGCCTCCGTCGGGCAGACGTCAACGCAGAGACCGCAGAATATGCAGCGCTGGTAGTTTATGACCGGGTACTTGTAAAGCTTCATCTTGCCCGGCCTCTTCGGGTCAGGCGCCTGGAATCTGACCATCTTCATTGCCGATGCGGGACATATCCTAGCGCAGGACTCGCACATGATACACTTAGCCTTATTTAGAACAATGTAGCCCCTGTAACCCGGCCTTAGCTTGATGTACTCCCTCGGATAGTGGAGGGTCGACCTATTCGGATTCAGGAAATACTTCAACCCGATGGTCAGCGCCTCCAGGTTACCCTTGATAGACGAGAGGAACCCGTAAGAGGGGACCCTCTTCCTCGAGGGAACGGCCGGCATTTCACAACACCCCCAGGTAACCGTAGACGAGGCCTATAGCGTACCCCAGGAGTGCTAGTGGTAGGAGTATCTTCCAGGCAAGGTGGAGCGCCTGGTCAAGCCTGTACCTGCCGTAGACCGCCCTTAGGAAGCTCATGACAGCCATTATTATCGTCGCCTTGACGAGCACTACTACCAGTGGAGCCACGTAGCCGCTCCACACGCCTGCTCCCGGCTGGGGGTCAAGGGGCTTCCAGCCGCTGAAGAACGCGAGGGCCATGAGGACGCTCATGGCGTATCTCTTGATGTAGGCTGCACCCATCTCGACGCCATACATCAGGCCCGAGTACTCCGTGAAGGGCCCGGCTACCACCTCGTGCTCACTCTCGGGTATCTCGAAGGGGAAGCCGCTCGTCGATAGTAGGGTGGCGATGAAAGCTGCTAGGAAGGCTGGCGGGTTAAGTAGCGCCATAAGCTTCCAGGTGCTCTGAGCCTCCACTATCTTCACTAGGTCATAGCTATGCACAGGAGCGGCTGTCGAGAGGAGCGCTAGGACGAATATTAGCTCGTAAGCCGTAACCATGAAGGACTCACGGGCCGCGCCTATCAGCGAGAACTTGTTGTTGGACGCCCAGCCAGCAACCACGGTGAATATCGGCGAGAGAGTAGCCAAGGCTAGGGCGAGGAGCAGGTTGTACTTCATTATGTTTGGCCAGGCATAGGAGTAGGGCAGCACGGGTGACACGGGTATAACTGCCATGGGCAACATGGAGGCGAGTAGGAGCAGAAGCGGCGCGGCCACAAACGCTGCCCTATCAACAGTGAAAGGCATTATGAACTCCTGGAACGAGTACCTCACGAGGTCAGCAATCAGCTGGAGGGCGCCGCCGAGGCGGGGGCTCACATTGTATGGGCCAACCCTCATCTGGACCCTAGCGGCTGCCTTCCTCTCAAACCATAGTATGAATATCACTATCACTAACGCTGCCACGAGCCCGGGCGCTATCACGAGCTGGAAGAAGGGGGGCCAGAAGAGCCACTCACCAAGCCACGTAATCGCGCCAGACACTACTATCACCCCCACTACCTATCGGCCTCGGGTGGGAAGTAGTCGATGCTACCGTAGATTGCGGGTAGATCCATGAGTCTGTGACCCGGCGCTATGTACTTGAAGACTATAGCATTCCTGAAGGACGGCGACACAACCCTAACCCTGTATGGCGTCATGCCACCATCACTCTCAACATAGTATACTATCTCGCCGCGGCCAGCCTCCGCCCTCGCGAAGGCCTTGCCCTTCGGCACCCTGAGCGTCGCGAAGAGTGGCATAAGCTTGACGCGGCCCTCCTTTGCGTAGACGTCCTTGTAGAGCTTGGGGGCCTTAGCCCAGAACTTGTCGTGCATCACTCCCTCCCTCGGCATCTTATCCAGCTTATCGGCGACCTGCTCGAGTATCCTGAGACTCTGCTTTATCTCCTCCACCCTCACCCAGGTCCTAGCTAGGGCGTCTCCCTCCTCGAAGACCGGTATCTCGAAGTCCAGCTCGTCATACGCCTCATAGGGCTCGACGAGCCTGACATCATACTCCACACCAGAGGCCCTAAGGTTCGGGCCCACTATGCCCAGCTCTATCGCCAGGTTCCTCGATATGACTCCGACATCCTCGAGCCTAGCCCTTATCACGGGGTTGTCCAGGAATATCTTCCTGTAATCCTCCAGCCTCTTCCTCATATACCTTATAGCCTTCCTCAAGTCATCGGTGAACCCCTCAGGCACATCCCTCCTCACGCCGCCGGGTATAGCATATGTATGGGTGAGCCTAGCTCCCGTGAGCCTCTCAGCGAGCTCCACGAAGACCTCTCTATCACCGAAGGGCCACATGTACATCGTAGAATGGCCAAGGAAGACCCCGAAGATGCCCATACCGTAGAGGTGGCTTGCTATCCTGTTTATCTCGCAGAGGAGGACCCTGAGATACCTCGCTCTCTCAGGCGGCTCGAGGCCGAGCAGCTTCTCCACGGCCTCCACGTAGGGTAGGGTGATATTACAGGCGTCGAGTATTGCCATCCTCTCCATGAGCGGTATGACCTTTATGTAGCTCCTGCCCTCCGCGAGCTTCTCCATAGTCCTATGCACGTAGCCTAGGTCCGGGTCGACCTCAACCATTACGTCGCCGTCGAGCCTGACTATTATCCTCATGTGCCCGCTGCCCGGGTGCTGGGGTCCGATGAATATCTCGTAGAGGTCCTTCCCAATCTTTTTAACATCCATCCCGGGGAGTCTCCTGACCTCTCCCACCTCCCACCCGGAGAGCTTCAACTCGCCAGCGGCCATGGCTCACAACCCCCTAGGGAGGCTTCTCAACCTTCTGAATGGGGCCCCTGTAGATGGGCTCCTCCTTGACTACGAAGTCCTTCCTCAAGGGCCTTAGCTCGGCTATAGGTGGTGCTAGTAGTATGGGTCTGAGGTCTGGGTGCCCCTCGAAGATGACGCCGAAGAACTCGAACGCCTCCCTCTCCTGAAACTCGGCGCTTACCCATATCCTGGAGAGGCTGGGCACCCGCGGGTTATCCCTGGGGACCCTGACTGTGAGGCCTACAATGCCCTTAGCAAGCTCGGGGTCCCCGTAGCTGGAGGTGTGGTATGTGACCTCTATGACGCCCTCCTTCGGCCTGTCGACGGCCGTCACGCTCTTCACGTGGTCGAAGCCGGCGGACTTGAGTGCCTCGGCGGCCTCAACCAGCCTCTCGACTGGTACTATGAAGGATACGAAGCCCTTTCCCTCCTCTATGGACTCGTAGATGCCCGCTAGGGCCTCCTCGGCTCTCCTCCTAGCCTCTTCCACGGCTACCCCCTCCACCAGGAGCAGGGATCCTCCTTCAGCTTGGGCGTCGGCTTGTCCTCCCTCTTCCCCTTGCTTATCCACAAGCTCGCCAGCCCCTTCTCCTTGATCAGCTTCTGTAGCTCCACTATGGCGCGGGCCAGTGCCTCGGGCCTCGGCGGGCACCCGGGTATGTACACGTCAACTGGCACGATCTCCCAGGGCCTCACTATGT
>JALWEW010000086.1 GCA_027039295.1 Acidilobaceae archaeon | reverse complement strand
ACCGGCAAGTGGTGGGCCGTTCAGCACTGGGGCGTGGAGCCTGACATAGTGACCACCGCCAAGGCGATAGCCAGTGGCCTACCCCTGGCGGCCGTGATAGGCAGGAGGGACGTGATGGACCTGCCGCCTGGGAGCCACGCCACAACATTCGGAGGCAACCCTGTGGCGATAGCAGCCATGAGGGCCGTAATAGACGTCATAGAGGAGGAGAGACTCTACGACCGCGCGGCCCGCCTGGGGGAGGAGGTGGTCAAGTTCTTCAGGGACCTAGCCGAGGAGGTGGAGCTGATAGGCGACGTCAGGGGCAAGGGCCTCATGGTCGGCGTTGAGCTGGTGCGTGACCGCAAGACCAAGGAGCCCGCCAAGAAGGAGCTAGCCTGGATCCTCGAGCACGCCTTCAAGAGGGGCGTCCTCGTGATAGGAGCCGGGGTCTCCACCATAAGGATAGCGCCTCCCCTCATCATAGAGGAGGAGCACCTCAAGAAGGGCCTGGAGATAATAGCCGACCTAATAAGGGAGGCTAACAGGAACCTCAGGAAGTAGTGGAGCCCCCAACCCCCTCCCCTGGGAGTCCCGCCTTCTCATTCTTGACATTGAATACTTAAGCCTCCGCGCCAGTCAAGCACGGGGGTGTAGTGCATGTCCGCTGGCAGTGAAGGCTTGAAGCTGAGGGTGGCAGAGGCCTACCAGAGGGATGTAGGTAGGAAGATAGCCAGGATCGACAGGAGAACCATGGAGAAGCTAGGCGTCGGCGTGGGCGACTTCATAAGAATAGAGGGACCCGAGGGCGACGCCGTAGCGGTCGTGTGGCCCCTCCAGAGGGAGGACGAGGGCAAGGGAATCATCAGGATGGACGGCTTCCTCAGGGAGAGCGTCGGGGCCGGTATAGGAGACTACGTCACAGTCTACAAGGCTGAGAAGGTGGAGCCCGCCAGCAGGGTCGTCCTCGCGCCAGTCGAGCCCATAAGGTTCGGCAGGGACTTCGTCGAGTACGTGAAGGAGTTCCTCAGGGGTAAGCCCCTCGCGCGCGGCGAGACCATCATAATACCCATATTCGAGGGCCTCCCCCTAGTGGTGGTCTCGACGCAGCCAGCACACATAGTCTACGTAACCGAGGCCACCGACGTCTCCATACGAGAGAAGCCCGTGAAGCCCGAGGAGGTCAGGAGGACCCGCGGGGTGCCCCGCGTAACCTGGGAGGACATAGGGGACCTAGAGGAGGCGAAGGAGAGGATAAGGGAGATCGTGGAGCTGCCTATGAAGCACCCGGAGCTGTTCAGGCACCTGGGCATCGAGCCCCCCAAGGGGATCCTACTCTACGGCCCACCGGGCACTGGTAAGACACTGCTAGCAAAGGCTCTGGCAAACGAGATCGGGGCCTACTTCATAACGATTAACGGGCCCGAGATCATGAGTAAGTTCTACGGTGAGAGCGAGCAGAGGCTCAGGGAGATATTCAAGGAGGCTGAGGAGAATGCCCCAAGCATCATATTCATAGACGAGATAGACGCAATCGCACCAAAGAGGGAGGAGGTCACGGGCGAGGTCGAGAAGAGAGTGGTGGCGCAGCTACTAACACTAATGGACGGCCTCAAGGAGCGCGGTAGGGTGATCGTGATTGGAGCAACCAACAGGCCCGACGCCCTGGACCCAGCGCTCAGGAGGCCGGGTAGGTTCGACAGGGAGATAGAGATCAGGCCGCCCGATAAGAGGGCCCGCCTTGAGATACTGAAGGTCCACACGAGGCACATGCCACTCGCCGAGGACGTGGACCTCGAGAAGATAGCCGAGATGACCCACGGCTACACGGGCGCAGACCTAGCAGCGCTCGCCAAGGAGGCGGCGATGGCCGCCCTCAGGAGGTTCATTAAGGAGGGTAAGCTCGACCTCTACACGGTGAAGGAGATACCCGCCGACATACTGAAGAACCTCAAGGTCACCATGGCCGACTTCATGGAGGCCATGAAGGTTGTCAGGCCGACGCTCATAAGGGAGATCTACGTTGAGGTGCCCGAGGTACACTGGGATGACATAGGTGGGCTGGATGAGGTCAAGCAGGAGCTACGTGAGGCCGTAGAGTGGCCCCTCAAGAACCCCAAGGTATTCGAGGAAATGGGCATCAGGCCTCCCAAGGGGATCCTACTCTTCGGCCCGCCCGGCACTGGTAAGACACTGCTGGCAAAGGCAGCTGCTACGGAGAGCGGGGCGAACTTCATAGCCGTCAGGGGCCCAGAAATACTCTCCAAGTGGGTAGGAGAAAGCGAGAAGGCCGTGAGGAAGATCTTCGAGCGCGCCAGGCAGGTGGCCCCGGCCATAGTGTTCTTCGATGAGATAGACTCGATAGCGCCAGCCAGGGGCTACAGGCACGACACGAGCGGCGTCACTGATAGGATAGTGAACCAGCTGCTAGCCGAGATGGACGGCATAGTTCCCCTGCAGAACGTCGTGGTGATAGCGGCCACCAACAGGCCCGACATAATCGACCCAGCGCTACTGAGGCCCGGGAGGTTCGACAGGCTCATCTACGTGCCGCCTCCTGATAAGGAGGCTAGGAAGCAGATACTCCAGATACACACCAGGAAGGTGCCGCTAGCCGACGACGTAGACCTAGACAAGCTGGCCGAGATGACAGAGGGCTATACCGGCGCAGACCTCGAGGCTCTAGTGAGGGAGGCGGTGATGGTGAAGCTGAGGGAGAAGTTCGAGGTCGGCCCAGTGTCTATGAAGCACTTCGAGCAGGCCCTCAAGAGGGTGCCGCCGAGCCTCACGCCAGAGGACGTGAGGCGCTACGAGCGCCTCGCCAGGGAGCTCAAGAGGATGAGCCTCGGCTAGCCCCCTAGCAGGGGTTTTTAGCATATTAGAACCCAAACACTATCCTACTATAAGGGCCCTGCACATATATGTAGCTCCCCCTTCATAGATGCCCCATGGCAACGCGCCCTGGGGCGTGAGGGCGCCGCCCACTAGTGTGCGAGGGTGTTAGGAGTGTCAAGCGGTGTGGAGACGA
>JALWEW010000085.1 GCA_027039295.1 Acidilobaceae archaeon | reverse complement strand
GTGGACCGTGGCCTCGTAGTCGGAGAGGCCCAAGGGTACCCTGAGCCTCGCCTCCACCTCACCGACACTACGCTCACCGGGCGAACCGGGAGACCCCAAGCAAGCTCTGGCGCCTTGGAGGTTTAACACTCAACGAGGACCCCCGAGCCTCTAAAGGGTATGAGCACCCCCAGGCTCTATGGTGGCGGGCGGGATGAAGCCCTACCTCGGGGCCCGACCCCGGGGGAGTGAGGGCCGGGGGGTGGCGATGTGGTCCTCCGTGACCGCCCTACCCCTGCTCCTGGCTCTTGGTTGACCTCCACATCCTCACTAGGGCCATGCCGAGGAAGCCGAGGCCTATGCCTATGAGGGTGCCAGCGTCTATCCTGCCGTAGAGGGCTCCTACGCCCATGCCGAGGAACGTGAGGGCCACGAATACTAGTCCCTCCTCCGACAAGGAGGATCCTACACCTCCCCGCCACGCGCCCTGGCTTAGGCTACCTCTTAATAAGAGAGTGGGTGGGCGTTACGTGGGCCTCTCAGGGCTGTGGGGGAAGTATGTCGGGCCTCACGGCCCAGAGGATCCTCCAGCGCCCGTCCTCGCCCCTCTCGAGGCAGTAGACCCCAGCGTAGCGGAAGCGTATCACCTCCACGTCGTCCCTACCGAGTAGGAGGAGGGAGGCGAGCCTGGAGAGGTGCGGCAGGTGGCCCACAATCATGAGGTCCCCGCTGGCCTGGGATAGCCTCTCAGCCCAGGGCCGGGGGTCCGCTCGGGGCTCGAGGCCCCCGGCCTCCTCCACGCCACCCTCGGGGCGTAGGTGCCTCGCCAGTATCTCGGCCGTCTCCCTGGCCCTGAGCTTCGTGCTGTGAAGGATCCTCGAGACCCTCACCCCCGCGGAGGCCAGGAATGAGGCGACCCTCTCAACCTCCACCCTGCCCTCGGGGCTTAGGGGCCTACGGGGGTCCACGTCCTCGCTGAGCGCCTGCCCGTGCTGCACGAGGCAGACCCTAACCACGCGCCCCACCCGCTATCTCCACGCCACAGGGAGGGGTAAGTGGCTTACCACGCCGCGGAGCCCATTAAGCATGGCCGAGAGCTGGCTCGTGAAATAACGGGCTTGGGGCCTCAGGCAGGGCGCACGCCCTCACCGGCCGCGGGGCCTCGGCTATGCGGGCAATCCATCACAGGCCTTTGGGGCCGGTATAGGGGCCTCCCGAGCCTAGAGCTTAGAAGCTATGGCTTTAACCGAGTCTAGGCAATGAGGATGGTAGCCCACGTACACCCCCTCGCCGCCCAGTATAACTGCTAAGGCGTTCCTCTCCATGCCTGCGTGGGCGTAGAAGTTCCTCTTATCGATGCTACAGGATCCCCCGGCGCCTTTCTCTAGCTTTTCTTGGTTCTCTCCCACTCCCTTGAGTATATTTTCTCTCCCCCTGAGGGCTTCGTAGGCCTTCTCCTCCAACACAGCGTAGACCGTTGAATAGCTAGTAGGCTTTGATAGGAGGGAGGGCTCTGCCTCCAGTAACTCGAGGAACCACCTGGTCCTAGCTTCCACATCATCGATCTCCTTCTCTGCAATGGCTCTTGAAGGCTCAGGGGGCCTTATCCTCTCTAGGTAACGGCGCAGGGAGGAGAGGCTGAACATCCTATAGGCGCCTATTGCCCGCGGTTTCAGCTCCTCCAGGGAGGCGAGCGCCTCAAGTAGTTCCAGGGCATAGAAGACGTTGAGTGACTCTCCCGGGATAATGACGTAGGGCTGCAGTACAACTATGCCATTCTCTATATGGACTTCCCGGTAGCGGAGGGCTCCTCTCATGGAGTCCTCGAGGGACTCTAAATCGGCTTTCAACGCTGTTGGCTCTACCTCCGATAGCAAGTGGAGAGCGTAGAGCGCTAAACCGTGCCTGTTAGAGGCCATTAAGGCCTTGAGGGGAGCCCAATATTCCTCCAAAGCCCTCCTTAGGTCTATTCGGAGACGCCTCAAGGCCTCCGGTGGCTTGGAGCGGCCGAGCATTCTATACCCGTGTATCTCCCCGGCAGCGCTGGGCAGGGGGCCGACGAAGTATTCCAGCGCGTCGTGTATTGAATAGCCTACCCTCCCCGCCTCCACGACGTGTATTAGTGACTCCTGGTCATCATCGCTGACGGGGTCGCTCTGCATCACCGCCACACTAATAGGCTCGCCCCTGAGGGCGGTATGGAATACTAGAAGCCTCTCAAGGACTCTAAGGCTGAGGGCTGGCATATAGTTTATTCCATGACTTATATCGAGCACGAGGGCATCCGGTCTCAGCTGCTGGAGCCTCTCAGCGAGGTGTATTTCTAGGAGTGCCTGCATGTTGAGCGGCGAGCCTATATAGTTATAGGGTTTATCCGCGGCCTGTGGATTGCGCAGTTTCCACCTACCGGTACCTGGCAGTATGTAAATCTCCACTAGATCCTTCTCGATTCCAGCCTCGTCTAGATACTCGTCGAGGAAGAAGTTGATGACCCTCCTGGAGCGTTCTACTATATCCTCGTAGCGCCTTGGATCCGCGGAATAGAACTCCTCCAGGAGGGCGTTGAATTCCCTCTCTCGCTCCTTCTCGAGAATGCCGGGTGGAACGCTCGCAGGCGATGCAAGCGTGTCCAGAGCGTAAATTATGATATGCACACTCCAGCCGGATTCAATGAACGCTCTAGCTAGAGCCATCGTCGTTGAGTGGCTCCTAACATTAACCCTCTCGCTCACGCCATAGAAGCCCCACTCGGAGAGCTTGCCCCATCTAGTAGGATCCTGCGGGGGCCTAAGCACTCCATACAAAGCCCTACGCCAGCGGCCAGGGAAACCCCATGGAGCTACCAGCAGCAGGGAACGACTAGGACTGTGGCCGGCCAGGGCAGCCACCCAATGGCGGGGGCCTGTTTCACCCTTATAAAAAGGGACCTATAAAAAGGGCCAGCCACGCTCTATGCTATTCCCCCCGCGTGGCGGCTATGGGTTCCAGGTTGTGTGGTCGAATGCCAGTGCGTGGAATGTCTTGATTAGCTTTGATAGCTCGTCTATGCT
>JALWEW010000084.1 GCA_027039295.1 Acidilobaceae archaeon | reverse complement strand
ATGATACCGGCCGGCAGCCAGCCCTGCATGACCGTTCCCTCCATCATATACGCGGACGACTTCCTCCTACAGAAGATGAGGGAGGACCTCACACTCAAGCAGGCCATGAACGTTGCCTGCCTCAAGGGGATACAGAAGTACAGCCTAGTCATGCCTGACGGCCACCAGGGCTACGGATTCCCCATAGGCGGCGTCGCCGCCATGGCGATAGACGAGGACGGAGTCATAAGTCCCGGAGGCGTGGGCTATGATATCAACTGCGGCGTCAGGGTTATCAGGACCGACTTGACTGTGAAGGAGGTGAGGCCGAGGATTAAGGAGCTGGTTGACACGCTCTACTACAACGTGCCGAGTGGCCTGGGGAGCACGGGTAAGGTGAGGGTCTCGATCGGCGAGCTGGAGAGGGTGCTGGCCGAGGGGGTCCAGTGGGCGGTCCAGAGGGGCTACGCTTGGGCCGATGACCCCGAGCACATCGAGGAGCGTGGCAGCTGGAGCCTCGCGGACCCGAGCAAGGTGAGCCAGAGGGCCAAGCAGAGGGGGGCCCCGCAGCTCGGCACGCTGGGGAGTGGGAACCACTTCCTCGAGGTCCAGATGGTAGACAAGATATTCGATGAGAGGATAGCCAAGGCCTTCGGCATAGAGGAGGAGGGCCAGATCGTTGTCATGATACACACGGGCAGCAGGGGCCTCGGCCACCAGGTAGCCAGCGACTACCTAGCCATAATGGAGAGGGCCATGAGGAAGTATGGTATCAGGCCGCCCGACAGGGAGCTAGCGAGCGTGCCCTACAGCACCAGGGAGGCCCAGGACTACATCAAGGCCATGGCGGCCGCAGCCAACTTCGCCTGGACCAACAGGCAGCTCATAACCTACTGGACCAGGGAGAGCTTCAAGAAGGTCTTCCACAGGGACCCCGACCAGCTGGGCATGAGGCTGGTATACGACGTTGCCCACAACATAGCCAAGCTAGAGGAGTACACGGTCGACGGTAGGAGGAAGAAGCTTATAATCCACAGGAAGGGGGCCACGAGGGCCTTCCCACCCGGGCACCCCGAGATACCCAAGGACTACCAGGACGTGGGCCAGCCCGTGCTCATACCCGGCAGCATGGGCACTGCGAGCTACATACTAGCAGGCGTCCCCGAGGGCGAGAAGAGCTGGTACACGGCCCCCCACGGCGCTGGCAGGTGGATGAGCAGGGCCAAGGCGAAGAGGACCAAGACCTACACGGAGGTCGTCAGGGAGCTCGAGGTGAAGGGGATATACATACGGGCGAGCAACAAGGCGACAGTCGTCGAGGAGATGCCAGAGGCGTACAAGGACGTGGACAGGGTAGCGAAGGTGGCCCACGAGGTCGGGATAGCACGCCTCGTAGTAAGGCTACGCCCGCTAGGCGTAACCAAGGGCTAGCCCCACACTAAAACCCACAACAAACCCCACCTCCCCGGGCGGCTGTGAGGAGCACCTACGACCAGCAAGGCCCCCGCCGCGGGGCCCATGAGCCCGTGGCGGCTGGCCGAGCCGCCTACCCGGAGGAGGGAAGGCCAAAGGGAGCGTCCGTGGCCACTGCTTTGGGGGGTTGAGTGTTTTAGAGGACTCACTCCTCCTCTAGCCTCTCCTCGAGGGCCTCGTAGGCGTCCATAATACCCTGCCTCGTCTCCCTCCTAACCTTGAGGCCCTCCCTAGCAAGCCTCTGGACGGCGTAGTCCACTATACTCACCAGGTCGTCGAGGGCCTCCTCCACCTCCTCCCTGGGGTCCTCACCCTGGGAGAGGGCCTCATCTATCGCCTCGCCCAGCCCCTCCCCAACGCGTAGCTCTACCCTGAACTGGTCCCCGGAGCCCTCTACGACTACCTCGAGCGGTAGGCTGGTGTGGCGCACGAGGATCCCGGAGTCCCTAGTCTCGACCTGGAGACCCCTAGTCCTCGCAACCTCTGCAATATCCCTGAGGGCCTTCTCAACCGACACCACACGCCACCCCCCGGGCATCGATTGTGGCTGGGGTTTAAATTGTGGAGGCCTACTTGAGCCTCTCAAGCCTGGCCTCGGCTGTGTCGCCGCGGATCGTCACTACTGCGTAGTAGCCCTTCTTCGCCGGGCCAGCGTTGACCACGAGCGTGGGGCCTAGCCTCGCCGTGCCGCGGGCCTCGTGTATATGACCGCAGAGGTGCGCTACAGGCCTCAGCTCCTCGAGGAGCCCCCTGAGCTCCCTGAGGCCCGCGTGGATGCCTATGAAGCTCCTGTCAACGAGGCCCTTCGGGGGGTGGTGTGTAACGAGCACCAGGGGCCCGCCGCTGGGCCTCTCCCTAACCCTGAGGGCATCCAGGCTGGAGGCCGGGTCGCGGCCCCCAATGCCTGCTAGCACTAGGCCCGCCACGGCTCTGTACCTGCCGTCGAGCAGGGCCCCGGCCTCCTCGAGCCTCCTAGCTATGCTCGTGTCATCCATGTTACCCGTAACCGCCACAACAGGCGCCCTGGCCCTTGATAGGAGGGCCTCAGCGGTGTCCAGGCACTGGAAGTCCCCCGTCGCCACCACCAAGTCGTGCTGGGGCGCCCGCTCCAGTATGGCCCCGAGCCTCTCGGTAGCACAGTGCGCGTCGCTCACGTGGAGAACCACCACCTCCAACCACAGCCACCCCCAGGGGGCTTCCCGTTGGTTGTATTAGGGTCCACGCTAATAGGCTAGGGTGGGGCCCCGCTTGGAGCCGCTGCAAGCAAGGCGTGGGAGGGCTGGGCGCCGCTCCGTGAGCGAGATATTCAGCGCCATACTACTGATAACCATAGTAGCGGTCATAGGGACCGGGATATACCTCGCGGCAGTCTCCCACGTGCTCTCCACGGAGCAGGACCTCCTAACGAGGCTCGGCGAGGAGAGGGCCGAGGCCCTCGGCCGGCCAGTGGTACTCCACGCCTACGCCTACAACTCCACGGGCGAGCTATGGGTCATAGTCATGACGGGGCCCCTCAAGGTCGAGGTATACGGGGCCTACATGGGCGGGGCCCCCCTCGAGCCGGAGGGCTTCCCCCTACCCCAGAC
>JALWEW010000083.1 GCA_027039295.1 Acidilobaceae archaeon | reverse complement strand
TCCAAGCTAGCCTCTACGAGCACCTGGTCCTCGCAGTAGGCTAGAATCCACGAGGAGCCCTCGCTCACCCTGCAAGGCCTCTCGTGGAGCATCCTCGATGTCTCCCGCAGCGTGAGCCTGACATCCTCCAGGGAAGGCCTCCTCACGACCTCGATGCAAGTCGATACCAGGGGGCCAGCCAGCACTCTCCACCAGCTACTATAGTACGGGCCCGGCAGGCCAGCTTTAAAGGAGGGCCCCGAGGTGTCCCAGGCGAGGAAGCATGGCGGCGATACCGCTAAGCGACGAGGCCCCAACCACCGAGACGCCTGTGGTCAACCTAACCCTGATACTGGTTAACACACTCGTTTACATCGTAGGAGTGATAGCGCCGGGCCTGCTACTCCCAGGAGCACACAGCTATGACGAGGTGGTATTCAAACTGGGCTTGGTGCCAGCCCTTGTAGTGGCGGGCCAGTCGCTCTACACGCTTATCACTTCGATGTTCCTCCACGGAGGCCTCGTGCACCTCCTAGGCAACATGCTGTACCTCTACATATTCGGTGACAACATAGAGAATGCCATGGGCAGGCTACGCTACCTAATCTTCTACCTGCTATCCGGCCTCGGGGCCACCATGTTCCACATAGCCAGCATAATGTTCATGCCCTCGAAGGCCCTCGCCAGCGCAGCTCTCGAGCAGGGCGTGAGCCCCTGGCTCGTCCCTGCGATTGGGGCGTCCGGGGCGATCTCGGGCGTCCTAGGCGCCTACATGGTCTACTTCCCCTACGCTGAGATAAGGGTCGTCACCCTATGGGGCTTCATACCATTCTTCCTACAACTCCCAGCATTCGCCTACATAGCCTTCTGGTTCATCTACCAGCTAGCCCTAGGCCTTACAACAGCCCTCACGGGCGTAGCGGCTGGAGTCGCGTTCTGGGCCCACGTAGGAGGATTCCTCACAGGCATGGCGCTAGCCCCACTAATGGTCGACAAACGCAGGCTGGCGAGGATCTACCTAGGCTACAGGCTAAGGGGCCTCCTACCCTTCTAGGCGGCCATCCACGAGACCACTGGGCCCCGGAGAAACGGAAGCCTCATAGCCCCGCGGCACCGTGGATAAGCGAGGCGCGGGGGTGCCCGAGCCCGGCCAAAGGGGGCGGGCTTAAGACCCGTTGGCGTAGGCCTGCGTGGGTTCGAATCCCACCCCCCGCACCATGCATGCCTCAACGCGCCTCCTCGCGCGGGCTGATATAAGCGAGCGGGTTGAGCGCCTACCGGGGACGCCGTGGAGGGGCTAGGCTTTGGCTAGGGAGCGCGTGGATCAGAGTGTAAAGGATCACATGGACTACGCCTACGACATGGATATAGCGGTGAAGCCGACTGTTACCGTGCCTGTACTGGGCGAGCCATACGGGTACTACACTGGATCCGGCAATATATTGTTCAGTACGGGCTGGGGCATAATTAGGAGTGTGCTCGGCGACATCCTGACTAGATTCCACGCTCTAAGGGGATACAAGGTAGTCGAGACGCCCATACTTGCTAGGACCACTCTCTACAAGGTCTCAGGGCACCTGGACTACTACCGGGATAACATGTATATCTTCAACGTGAAATCAGAGGCCTCCGAGGAGGGTGTAGAGGAATTCGCCCTGAAACCCATGAACTGCCCCTACCACATACTGATACTAATGAATTTACTCGAGAAGTACAGGGGCAAGGTGAAGTTCCCATTCAAGGTATTCGAGTTAGGGAAGGTGCATAGATACGAGCTCTCAGGCACCCTCCGAGGCCTGCTCAGGGTCAGGGGATTCACTCAGGACGACGCCCACATATTCACGCCCAAGGAGGGGGCGGTGAACTCCATAGTCGAGGTCTTCCGGGAGCTAAGGGACCTCTACGAGAAACTATTCCACATCAAGGTCAGATCCTCCACAATACGCCTGCGCCTAAGCTTCTCCGAGCCCAGCGAGGTAGGCAGAGAATACATGGGAACCCTCGAGCAGTGGAGGGAGGCAGAGGAGACTATAGCGAAGGCAGCGGAGACTATCAAGAAGGAGTTCGGAATTGAATACTTCATAGGCCGTGGCGAGGCCGCGTTCTACGGCCCAAAGATAGACGTCGTGGCACTGGTAGCGGGGGAGGAGAGGGAGTGGCAGATAGGCACAATGCAGTTCGACTTCAACCTACCGAAGAGGTTCGGCCTAGAGAGTATGGTCCGCGACGTCTATGGCCCCGACTTCGAGATCTACATGATACATAGGGCGTTACTCGGCTCGCTCGAGAGATTCCTAGGCGTCTACCTCGAGATGTTTAGGGGCAGGCTGCCCTTCGTGCTTGCACCACTACAAGCCGCGCTGCTCCCCATAAAGACTGGCACTCCCAGGGATAGTGAGATACTCGAGCTGGCGCGCCATATAGCGCGCCGCCTCGACGCCTTAGGGATAAGATACAGTGTAATCGAGACCACCAGAACCAGCATCGGAGGCACTATAAGGAGGCTCGAGACCACGTTCAAGCCCCCCGTGACGGTAGTCGTAGGGTCCGAGGAGGTGGAAAAGGGATTTGTCAGCGTGAGGCTATACGACTATGATGCAATGAAGCCTAGAAACATCAGAGTGCCGACACCCGACGGCGATCTCAGCGGGCTCGAGAGTATCATCGACTCCCTGGAGAAGCCCGTGGAGGATCTAGTCGGCTACAAGCCACGCCTCCCCGTGGAACTCGACTACATATCCTAGTCCCCAGCAGTGGGGGAGGCCGCTGGCTCGATGAAGCCCCCGCACCACGCATCTAGGGGGACCCTAGCCTTTGGAGTAGACCCCTCCGGAGGATCCTCGCCATGGGGCATCGCGATCCTCGAGGCTAGGGGCGACTACTGGGTCTTACTGAACCACGCCTCTCCAAGCCCCTTAAGAGCCCTCGAGGCGCTGCTAGACGTGCTCCACCCCAGCCGCGCCACCCCCCTAGTGTGTGTTGATGCACCCATAACGCCACCGCGGAGGGGCGGAGCCTTCAGGGCCCACGAGAGGGCAGCCATGCGGCTCGGCGCGAGGCTCATCCCCCTCAACACCCGAGGTATGGCGAAGCTCGTAAGGGCTGGCGTGGCGCTGGCCGCGCTCTTATCTGAGGCGGGGATCCCGGTGTGCGAGACCCACCCAGGAAGCTTCAGGGGCATGGCGCTGGGGCTCGTCAGTATGCTGGCTCAACGGCGATTCAATAGGCATGAGATAGACGCGATACTGGCCGCCGCGGCCTGCGCTTCGCTGATCGAGGGCTGGAGCCTCCTCTTGAAGTCGAGGGAGGGATGCATACTGCTCCCCCTGATGCTGCCAAAAATAAAAATTCTTTAATATAATAAGGTTGGATCTGAATAGTTTAAAGCCCCGGCCCGGTCTCAGGCCGCATGGTGGGCAGAGGATGAGTGTAAACTACGCGACGCTGGGTGAGCTTAAGAAGGGGAGTTATATAGTGATCGATGGCGAGCCCTGTAGGATAGTTGAGATCACTAAGGCGAAGACGGGCAAGCATGGGAGCGCTAAGGCCCACGTGGTGGCGATAGGGGTGTTCAGCGGCCAGAAGAAGACCTTTGTAGCACCCGTCGACACCAGAGTCCAGGTTCCAATTATAGAGAAGAGGCTGGCCCAGGTGCTAGCCGACATGGGAGACTCGCTTCAGCTAATGGACCTCGAGACATATGACACTCTAGAGGTAGAGAAACCCGACGACCCACAGCTGGCTTCAAAGCTGCAGCCAGGAGTACAGGTAGAGTACTGGTTGATAATGGGCAGGCCGAAAATAATGAGGGTTAGAAGTTCGTAAAAACTTTGAAATACAGACCCCACCATAGCTAGGTTAACTAGTAGCAGCCCCCTTCCATTAGGTTCTGTTCAGAAGCTCCTGGAAGCGCTTTACGGCTTCACGAATTTCTATCATACAGCTGCTAAGAGCAGGGGATAGCAAGAGTTGCGTGGTGGGCCCGCGGGGATTTGAACCCCGGACCTCCGCCGTGTCAGGGCGGCGTCCTAACCAGGCTAGACGACGGGCCCTCCACCCCAAGGCTGTCGGGTTATGGGGCTGGGACTTTAAAGCGTTCCGTTCTTGTGCGTGTGGTTCGGTCATGTATAGATGTTGCTATTAGTGGGCCTCCACCCAGGTGGAGGGGCCTGGGTAGGCGATTTGCCTCAGGGGACATCGAGGAGCCTCGTCTTCGGGCCCGTCCGCTCTAGGAGGCTTGGCGTGTCGCTAGGTATAAATAATATTCCATATAAATATTGTAGTTATTCTTGTATATATTGCCAGTTGGGTAGGACGATTAAGTTGAGTGTAGAGAGGAAGCCCTTCGTCGAGCCGCGCATGCTAGTCGATGAGGTTTCGAGGGCTCTCGAGGAATCAGGCAAGGTTGATTTCGTCACCTATGTGCCCGACGGCGAGCCCACCCTGGATTCAAACCTAGGTGCAGAGATTAGGCTACTAAAACTAGAGCTATGGGTCGACATCGCTGTGCTAACAAACGCCTCGCTGCTATGGAGGAGGGATGTTAGGCTGGACCTCTCGGGGGCGGATCTAGTCTCGCTGAAGGTCGACGCTGCAAGCAAGGGCGCCTGGAGGAGGATAAACAGGCCCCACCCCAGCCTCGACTTCGACGCCGTGATTAGGGGGCTAAGGGAGTTTGCCTCGGAGTACACGGGCGCCATCATAACAGAGACCATGCTGGTCCGCGGGGTTAATGATGATCCAACTGAGCTCCGCGGTATAGCTGACATAATAGCGTCCATATCCCCCATGAGGGCCTACATAATGATACCCACGAGGCCCCCGGCGGAGCCCTGGGTTAAGGGCGCTGACGCCGAGGCACTGGCCCTCCTGCACGAGGAGCTGAGGTCTAGGGGTGTTAGTGCGGAGCTTCTGACGACGGACGAGCCGCCTCCTCCTGCCTCGCCCAGGGATCCTGTGAGGTATATACTATCAACGACGCTAGTGCACCCGCTGAGGCTTGACTACGCTAAGATGCTCATAAGGCAGGCTGGCCTGGATCCCGACAGGGTCATTGAGGAGCTGGTTTTAAGGGGTGATGTGAAGGTGATAGAGTATAGGGGGGAGGCTTTCCTCATTAGACGCCCACCGAGTGCACACCAGTAGGCTCGGGGGTGTCACGGCGTGCCGCTAGGTGATCTGGGGGTCATAAGCCTGGCTTATGGCGTTAACCACTACGAGGTTGACAAGCCTTACGACAGGCTCTTGGGTGTCTTCTCCAGGGAGAAGGCCGACTTCAGGCGTCTTGGAGAGTTCGCTGGAAGGGAGCTTTACGAGGCGGCCTACTGGATCGACAGGTTCTCTAACCCGTACCTCTACACGTGGAGCGTCCTAGGGGAGCGGGCGGACCTGAGCCTGCTGGCACCGGAGGAGAGGCGGGTCCTGGAGAAGCTGGTTGTGGAGTTCGGCGTTAATAGGCATCCCTTCGAGGGTAGGCCCTGGCACGACCACTACACGGCGTTGTACCTGATCGGCGACCCGGGGATAAGCTGCATACTGACGATAACGATACAGACCGCGTACGCCCTCTACAAGTACGCTGAGGGGGAGCTTAGGGATTACTATAAGGGACTAGCCGGGATAGAGAAGCCCCCGCTCTGGGGGGCCACCTGGTTCACCGAGGTCCAGGGCGGCAGCGATCTTGGGGCTAACACGACAACCGCCAAACCACTCAACGGTAAATACGAGCTTTACGGGTACAAGTACTTCGCTAGCGGCGCTGGCATAGCCGACATAGCGCTAGCCACGGCCAGGCTCCCCGGCTCGAGGCCCGGTGCCAAGGGCCTCAGCCTCTTCGCAGTGCCGCGAGTCAACTCGCGGGGGGAGCTTAACTACCATGTGAGGAGGCTCAAGTGGAAGAGCGGCACGGTGCCAGTGCCTACCGGCGAGGTAGAATTCACTGGCGCCGAGGCATACCTCCTGGGAGAGCCCGATAAGGGTATCTACTACACACTCGAGGATCTCATGGTCTCCAGGCTCGCTAACTCGATTGGGGCCCTGGGAATAGCCCGTAAGGCCTATATCGAAGCCTATGGCTACGCGTCGATCAGAAGGGCGTTCGGGAAGAGACTGGTAGAGCACCCGCTCGCGCTAAGGGACCTAGTAGACATGGAGGCCGAGATCGAGGCTATGACGGCGTTAACGCTCTACGCCATATCCCTCTTCGACTCCGCCTGGGGCTCGAGGCCCCCCTATGATGCAAAGTACCACTACGCCCGTCTGATGACTCATATAGTCAAGAACATGACGGCGGAGGCCTCGGCCCGCGTCACCCAGACAGCCATGGAGCTCCTGGGGGGCATAGGCTTCCTCCACGAGTTCGCTGTCGAGCGCTGGCACCGGGAGGCACTGATAACCCCGATCTGGGAGGGCACGAGCAACATACAAGCCCTAGACATGCTGGAGGCCATGTACAAGAAGAGGGCACACGAGGAACTAATGAAGTCCATGGAGGAAATAGCCTCTGCGAGCCCCGAGCCCGCCCTAGCAGAGAAGGCCCTCCAGAGGATAAGGGACGAGATAAACAGGGCAGCCTCAAACCCCAGTCAGGCCGAGTACTTCGCCAAGGATATACTAAGAGGCATAGGAGCGGCCTCAGCAGTAATACTACTACTAGAGGGCGCCAGGCACACTGGTGACGAGTCCTTTATCACCGCAGCCAAGTACTACTATGAGACCCGCCTAGAGGGGAGGCACACTAGACCCCTCGAGCGCCGCGAAGCCATCGAGCTAGTCTCCCTGAGAGGCGCGCTCGACGAGATAGACTGGGAGGCAAAGGCGAGGGAGGCGCTACACCTCACAAGATAAACCCTCCGAGGAGCCAGTGCCGAGGGGGCCGCGGCTGGCGGCCCACGGGCCCCATAGGGGGCCTGAGGAAGCTCCGCCCTCCCCGCGGCAGCCGGGCCCCGTAAGGGGCGCGGGTGATACCCGCGGCTCCGGCACAGAAACGACACGGCCCCCCGCGAGGTCGAGGATGCGGCGAGGCCCCCCAGGTGACTGGGGGGCAGCAACCCGCTGAGGAAGCGGGGGGATGCGGTGAAACGGCCGTCCCCGGCGGAGCAAGGCCCCGGGGCGGTGAGGGCCGCGCGAAGCCCCGGGGGGTGGCCGCTGAGTCGAATGCCGCCGTAGTACAGAAGGCGGGCTATAGCCGCGGCCCCCACTAGTCGCCTCCGCGGTCAAGCTCCTACTATTCGCCGCCGAGGCTGTGCGCGGCGCCTGGGAGTTGGCTCCTATCGGAGAAGTGGACTGTGTAGTACCTCGGTTTTAAGCCGGACACTATCACGTTCCACGCCTTCCAGGGGTCGGTGTGATCGCCACAGGTGTACACATCGAGTGTGGCGTAGTTGTACTCCACCCATGTGTGAAGGGCTATATGGCTCTCGAGGACAACCGCTATGACGCTGACACCGCCCTTAGGGCCTGGCACGCGCCAGCTGCGCAAGTCTAGCAGCGTCGCCCCAGAGGCCTTTACTGCGTTGAGCACTAGGTTTCTCAGGTAATCCTCGTTTCCCGCTATGTCGCGTGGTATATCGTAGAGGCTGCCATACACGTGCTTGCCTACAACTCTATCCGCAGCGGGCATTGGAACCTCCCCAGGAACGCTGGACGATGTCGGGGAGGTTTTTATAGGGTCCTAGAGTTCCATGGAACCATGGAGCAGTTCCGAGGTGGTTTTGTGGTGGTACTATTCGGCCTCGTGGTGACGAGCGATCGCGTCTACAGAGGCGAGAAAGAGGACAGGGTCACCCCGCTGGTAAGGGAGCGCCTGGAGGCCGCAGGTCACGAACTCGTCTACTCGACCATAGCGCCTAACGATGCTGAAGCCATAAGGAGGGGGGTAGAGGAGGCCTGCCAGGCCGCCGAGATAGTCCTCGTAACGGGCGGCACAGGGATCTCGCCCCGCGACATAAGTGTAGACGTTGTGGCTTCAATGGCCTATAGGAGGATCCCCGGCTTCGGGGAGGCCCATAGGAGGGCTAGCTGGGAGGAGGTCGGAGAGAGAGCAATGCTGAGCCGGGCCGACGCCTTCATAGTTAGAACCAACGGCTCCAAGCCATGCTTCGTCGCAGTAAGCCCTGGAAGCCCCAGCGCCGTGGGCCTCGCGCTAACACTAATCCTGCCCGTGGCGCAGCACATAGTAGACCAGCTGAGCGGTAAGCCACACCCCTAGCCCCGCCTCACTCCTGCGGAGTAGAATACACTAGAGGAGGTGCCCGGTCCCGGCTCGGGGGGGCTGCAGGGCCTCTCGGACCCCACGGCCACCCCCGACGCGGCCGGCTTAACTTCCGGGTTCGATATGAGTCCGGGTGTTACCCGGCCGCTATGGCCGGGCCGGGCATGTTACTACTCCCCCCGGCTAGGGTATAAATGCGTGAGCCCCCGCGTCACGAGGTTCCAGTTCTTGGGGGCCTTCGACGGGGGAGGCGCCTCCTGTGTCCGAGGCGAGCGCCCTTGATAAGCCTCGGAAGGCCCGGCTATGCAGGGCGGGGCGATGAGGAGCCAACACCTAGGGAGACCGGGTTGGTGTGACCTCTTCCCTGCGGCTGGAGCCCCGCCGTCGCCGCGGTCTACGGTCTAACTAGTAGTATACTACTTCGAGCCTTATGGATTCGAGGTGCAGCTTTGAGGGGTCGAAGAGTGAGTTCCTCTTCCCCCTGAGGCTCCTGATTGTGATGTAGTCGTCCTCGGTCACTAGGCCCTCGCGGTACATCACTACAGCGCATCGAGTGGTGGCCGCCGCCTCGGCTAGGCCCCCCTCGGAGAGTAGGTCGAGGCCCGATTGAGCGTCTGCAAGCGAGAGGCCGCATGCCCCCGGGGGGTGGGTGTGAAGGGTCATGGAAGCCCTGAGGAAGGGAATCCTCACGCTACCCCTCTCGCCCTCGAGCACAGCGAGCCTGCCATCCCTAGTGTAGATGTAGATGTATTCCACACCATCCCTAGCCGTCTTGTGAGCGCTCTCCCTGATTAGACTCGAGTCGGCTTGGATCACCCGAGCTGGCGCCGTGCCGTAGAGGCTGGAGAGAGGAGCGTCCCCCTCGTAGTCCCAGCGCGATGCCACGGTGACGCGTGCCCCGTTGGCTAGGGTATACTCGCCTAAGACTCCCTTATGGCCGGGCACGCTGACCTCGACCACGAGCGAGCCCCTGCCTAGAGCCGAGATAGTATCCTCAACGCTGAGCAGGTAGGCGGGAATACCCACGCCGAGTAGGTCGAAGTCGTCCTCATAGTGGAGTTCGACGGACTCGATGACCGAGTAAACCACGGCAGCGTAGAGTGAGCCGCGCGTAACTTTAATCCACTGCTCCTTCAAGCCCCAATCCCTCCCGGGGACGCTTCTGAGGGGGCTCGGAGACCTCTGGGGCTCAGTGGTGGCCGATATAGAGCGTCTGGTACTAAGCGGGTGCTACGAGAGGGTTAACATGCTTATGAGTTTGTTCCAGGCGCCACGGCTCCGTAGGCTAGCGGCGGAGAGAGCCCGGGGTAGCGTGGTAGCCGATCTAGGTGCTGGCCCTGGCTACACCGCCCTTGAGGACTGTAGGGCCTCCCGGGGCCTTGTGATACTAGTAGATGCGTCGCCGGCAATGCTATCCATAGCAACGGCTATGCTCGAGTCGGAGTGCACCGGCATGCACGTGGAGGTTGCAGGCCTCTTCGAGGCCCTACCGCTCCCTGATTGCAGTGTAGACGCGGTCACAGCCACTTTCTCGTTGAGGGATGCTATAGATAGGGAGGCCGCGGTGAGGGAGGCAGCTAGGATCCTCAAACCCCATGGCAGACTCGTAGTGGTGGACCTCTATAGGCCCCGGGGGAGGCTCGCCCTAGCCCTAGCTAGGCTGTACTTCACAATAATCCCGGTGCTAGGCGCAGTAATAGCCGGCTGCCCGAGGCAGGCGAGGAGCTATCTAGGCCTGCAGAGCACCCTCCCGAGAATGGAGACCCTCGAGGGCATGAAGGCCCTGCTCTCGAGGTACTTTAGGAGAGTCGAAGCCATTAAGCCTCTACCCTCCACGGGGGTATGGGTAGCTGAGGAGCCCCTAGTGGGGTGCGGCCACCCTGGGAGAGAAGGGCTACTCGAGGAGGGGCGAGACGGTAGCAGCGCTACTCGATGACGTCGCAATAGCGGCCCTCGTCTCCGTCCTAGTGGGCCTCCTACTCCACTGGGCAGGCCTCATAAGCGTCGAGTGGGTGGCTGTCGGATCCGCCGTTGTAACGGCTCTCTTTGCAGCGATGGCGGCCGCAGTCTACAAGGTCCACACTAGGAAGCCGGCAGTCGGTCCGGAGGCCATCATAGGCGCTCGGGGGGTTGTGGTGGAGCCGTCCAGGCCCGCTGGAGAGGCCCTCATCGAGGTAGAGGGTGAACTCTGGAGGGCCATCCACGCCCGCGGCGAGGCGCTAGCACGGGGGGAGAGGGTCAAGGTGGTCGGGTACAGGGGTATCGTCTTAGTCGTGGAGAAAGAGGAGGGTTAACCCCTCACGTACTCCCTACCTATGACCTCGCGGGCCACGATGTAGCGCATTATGTTCTGCGTCCCCTCAGCCCCCACGTAGTAGGATAGCTGGCCCAGCATCCCCCTGAACACGTTCGCCTCCTCGGTGAAGCTGAAGGCGCCCATGGTCTTCATTAGAACCTTGAAAGCCTCCTCAGCCGTCTCGACAGCAGCTATCTTGGCGGCCGCCGCCGGGAAGTTGAGGTCATGAGGCCTAAGGCCAGCCTCCTCCTTTATGTAGATCCTATCAGCCACCTGGGCCGCCTTGTAGACGAGTAGCCTGGCAGCCTCTATCTTAACTGCGACCTCGGCTATGGGGAAGCTGACGCCCTGGAAGCTCGCTATAGGCCTGTCGTCGAAGAGCCTCCTCTCCCTGGCATACTCGACTGCTCTCTCTAGCGCCCACTGCGCGCCGCCCACATTGGCCGCCGAGACGAGTATCCTGGCTAGGGCGAAGCCCTGCATGGCTATATAGAAGCCCTTGTTCACCTCGCCGATGACGTGGCTAGCCGGGACCGGGGTGTTATCGAACCTCATCAGGCCCGTTGATATAGCATGCCTGCCTATAGTGTTGAGTATGCTGTACTCGAACCCTTCAGGCCTCTTGCCGTGGTCGTTGCCTATAAATGCTAGGGCCGTTATGGCCCTATGCTTCTCCTCCAGCCTTCCAGTCCTAGTTATCAGGAACCAGCCGCCTAGGTCCAGCTGCTCCATCCCCTCCCTCAGACCGCTTATGTAGACTTTCTCCCCCGTGACCCTGTAGACGTCGCCGTCTAGGACTGCTCTAGTCCTGGTTCCAGCGACATCGCTGCCTCCGTGGGGCTCCGTTGATGCTATGCCGAAGAAGCCGCGGCCCTTGCCGACGAGTGGTAGCACCTTGCTCTTGACCTCCTCCGGCCCGAACTTGTAGAGTATGAATGGCCAGGCGTTGTTTAGCAGGGTGAACACTGCTGTGGCTAGCGCTGGGTCAGCGTATGCCACCTGCTCCACGGCTAGAGCCGCTAGGAGGAAGCTGCCGCCCTGGCCCCCGTACTCCTCGGGCACCGGTATGGCGAAGAGCCCCTGCTCCCCCATCTTGTGGAGTAGCTCCGTGGGTATTCTCCTCTCAGCGTCAGCCTTAATCCATATGGGCGCCAGCTCCTTCTGGAGGAACTCGCGAACCGCCTCCTGGAACAGCTTCTCGTCGGGCGAGAGCGTGAAGTCCACCTCTACGCACCTCGGCCCACCGGAGATGGAGGGGTTAATGAGCAGGGCGCAATGCCAGATAAAGGATTGCCGGCAGGCCCACTGGGCCAGGTGGGGCTCGCCTACTTGCCGCCCTCGCCATAATATATTACAACATTCAACTGCGCGAGGGCTGTCTTCCTACGCTCACCACGGGGGTCAGGCACTACCCTACCCCTGACGAGCTTCCTCCTCCGCTCCCCCCTCTCCCGCGGGTGGAAGCCGGGCGGCCCCGAGAGGAGGACGGCCTTCTTCAGCGCCCCGGGTACGCCGGGGTGCATGGGTATGCCTGTAGCGTCACTACCGCCTCTGATCTTGAGCTTGACCCCCTCGAACCCTATTATTGAGCCGTCGAAGACGTCCCCTATCTCGAGGCCAGCGAGGCGTATGGCCGTCTCCTCGGGGACGGCTATCTGCCAGGCCTTGGCCCTAAAGGCCTCGGCTTCGGCCTCGAGGTTCCCCGTAACCTCTCCTAGGAGCTCCATGCTCACCTGGACCTCGTAGTCACCTAGGCCATCACTAACCTCGACCCTGAATGGGACGTTAACCTTTTTGCCATCCTCGGTGACGAACCTCAGGGTCATAACGCCAACCTCTCCAAGCGAGAGCTCCTCGTAGAGCTTCCTGCTCACCCTAGCGATGGGCAGCTCACTCCTGTCCTTCTCCTTAGTCTTCCTCATCGAGTCCCTGTACTCTATATCCTCGACCCCCTTGACTTTGACCTTAACCACCTTGTTGCCGGCACGGGGATCCGAGATCACTATCCTCAAGGGAGGCCTCTCCATGCTCATACTAGCTGCACCCCCGGTCCCCCATGGGGACCAGGCTCTCAGAGACCGAGGCTAGCGCCTGCATGCACGGGACTTATAAAGGAGGCGCTCAGCCCTGGCCACTCCGCTCATTCAATCGTCTAAAGGGTGTGTGGTCATCATTGCGGGGGTGTGGTGGACCGGCCGGGATTTGAACCCGGGGCCTCCCGGATGCCAACCGGGCGCTCTTCCAGGCTGAGCTACCGGCCCACCCAGCCGCTAGAGGCTCCCCCTCCACGGCTTATTATAGGTTACCGCTCGCCCGAGCCCCTTCTGGAAGTCATGCTGCCTCCGGCTTCGAGAAGTGGCGCGCTCATGCGGTACTCCCGGGGTCTCCACTCCTTAAGGGCGGCGTCTAGAGGGTATCTAGGGGTATCATTTCAATTGGAGCGTGTGGAGGATATCTTTGAGCGGGCCATTAAGTCGCCCATATTCAAGAGGAGGGAGGTGCTGCTGCCGGATTACGTGCCCGACTACCTGCCCCATCGCGACGCCGAGATAGTTAGGCTAGCCCGCATCCTGGCTCCAGCTCTTAGGGGAGAGAGGCCTAACAATGTGTTCATCTTTGGATTAACGGGCACGGGTAAGACCGCTGTGACCCGCTACGTGCTGAGGAGGCTGGAATCCAAGGCCCTAGAGGTGGGCTCCAGAGTCCATAGCGTCTATGTAAATGTACGCCATCGCGAGACCCCTTATAGGGTCCTCGCGGATATAGCGGAGGCCATCGGCCTCAAGGTGCCCTTCACGGGGCTCTCGACAGGCGAGGTTTACGGGAGGATAGTTAAGTGGCTCCGCAAAAAGACGGGTGTATACGTGGTCGTCTTGGATGAGATAGACTTCCTCGTGAAGAGGCATGGCGACGACCTCCTCTACAAGCTTACAAGGATAAACGAGCTCCTGGGATCCTCCAGGGTCTCGATAATAGGTATAACGAATAGCGTTAGATTTGTAGAGTCCCTAGACCCCCGGGTTAGGAGTAGCCTGGGCGAGGAAGAGATAGTGTTCCCGCCATACAACGCCGAGCAACTCAAGGACATACTGAGTGAGCGCGCAGCGGAGGCCTTCAACCCTGGGGTTCTGGACGACGATGTTATACCACTCTGTGCGGCGCTAGCTGCCAGGGAGCACGGAGACGCAAGGAGAGCGCTCGACCTGCTCAGGGTTGCTGGCGAGATAGCTGAGAGGCAGGGGGACTCGGTGGTGAGGGCTAGGCACGTCCACGCGGCGAGGATGGAGATCGAGAGGGACAGGGTGGCTGAGGTCGTCAGGACCCTGCCCCTGCATGCTAAACTCGTATTAGCAGCCGTCATAGCCGCTACGGGAGGCGGCAGGCTCCAGGCGACTACAGGAGAAGTGTATGACTACTACAGGAGGCTAGTATCCATAGTAGGCGTGGAGGAGGTCACGTTCAGGAGGGTATCGGGGATCATAGGGGAGCTCGACATGCTGGGCCTCATAACGGCAAGAGTCACGAGCCGCGGGCGCTACGGTAAGACGCGTGTAATAGAGCTAGCCGCTGACCCTGGAGCCCTCGTCGAGGCCCTCGAGGAGGACCCCGCTATAGAGGATGCGATAGATACTATAGCGGGCGAGGCACTAGGATCCCGAGGCTAGGTCCCAGCAGGCCGGCCCGGGGCTAGCAGGGTCCGGGGTGCACGAGCATACCTGGGGAGCCCACTATTGTGGGATGCGATGATGGAGAGATAAGGAAGGTCGGACTTCAGGAATACACCACATACGCCTGTGTGAGCATGCGTTCAACAGCTCAAGGCATATACCCTCGCGACGCTACACTCGGCCTACTCAGAGTGGACGGCCTCGAGGCGTCCTCAGTAATAGCAGCGGCTGTGAGGCTCCTCGAGCGCAAACCCGCAGCAGTGATTCTCGACTCTGTCACAATAGCAGGGTTCAATGTCGTGAGCCCATCCACTATCTACCGCCTGGTAGGCGCTCCAGTCATAGTTGTATACTCATATAAGCCTAGCTATGAGCGTCTCAGGAGAGGAGCCCTAAACCTTGCGACATTCAAGGTTATCGATAGGATTATAAGGCTCGTAGACAATGCCATACAACTTAAGACTAGGAGAGGCGTGCTCTATGCCCTGCTCTGGGGCGTGGATCCTCCGGAGGCCCTTAGGTTAGTAGAAGAGTTTCAGATCCACTCTAGGATCCCCGAGCCCGTGAGGGTGGCCCACTACATCGCAAGCGCTGCCTCAAGACTACTACGCGAGTGCCTGAACAAGACCTAACGGCCACGGCGGGCGGCTACCTCGCCATAGCGTGTAGCGTTGAAACAGCCGGACTCCGTAATAAGGGGGGCCCTCCCGGAGCCATTACGCTCGATATAGACAAGCTAGAATACCGGCATGCACCCCCCCTACCAGGCGAGCGAGGGGTGTAAGGTATTGATAACGATCATAGGAGCGGGTAAGGTAGGCACGTCCGCTGCGGCATTCATGATGATAAAGGAGCTAGACGACATACTACTCATAGACATTATAGAGAACAAGCCTCAGGGCGAGGCGCTCGACTTAGGCCACGCCGCTAGCATCCTGGGACTCAGTGTAGACATCAGGGGCTCTAACGACTTTAAGGACATGGCCGGCAGTGACTTGGTCATAGTCACAGCTGGCTTCCCGAGGAAGCCAGGCATGACTAGAGAGGAGCTCGTCGACAAGAATGCCGGCATAATCGCTGACATCGCAGACAAGATCCTAGAGTACGCCCCCAACGCTGTAGTAATGCTCACGACGAACCCCCTAGACGCCATGACGTACCTCATGTACAAGAGGCTAGGCTGGGAGAGGAGCAGGGTTATAGGCTTCAGTGGGGTGCTCGACGCTGGCAGGCTCGCATACTATGCCTCGAAGAAGCTGGGCATAAGCCCCGCAAGCATAGTGCCCGTGGTCCTGGGCCAGCACGGCCAGGCCATGTTCCCCGTACCAAGGCTCTCAACGGTCCTAGGCAAGCCACTAACAGAGCTCCTCAAGCCCGAGGAGATAGAGGAGATAACCAAGGAGACGGTCGAGGCTGGCGGCACGATAACCAAGCTACGCGGTTATAGCAGCAACTTCGGGCCTGGAGCGGGCTTGGCGGTCATGGCTGAGGCCATAAAGAAGGGCTACAACAAGGCGTTCATAGCTAGCGTCTACCTGGACGGCGAGTACGGCGAGAGAGACGTGGTAGCAGAGGTACCAGTAATACTAGGTAAGGGTGGCGTGAAGAAGATAATAGAGCTACCACTGACCGATGAGGAGAAGGCTAAGTTCCACGAGGCCTGCGAGTCCATTAGAAAGCTAGTCGCCAGCATAGACCCCAAGTACTTCAAGAGAGGATAAGGCGCCCCTATCCTGGGCTCTCGGGTATCACCATTCCTCCTCTTCTTTCGGCTCTGCTTCGAGGTACTTCCTAGCGAGGTAGTCTACTTCATCGTCTAAGGCTTCTCTGAGCCCTTCGGTCTCCGAGAGGCTGCTGCAGGCTCTTTTGAGCGTATTTACTGGGATTGGAATGATTAGGCCATCATAATCCTCGAGAAAGATCTTGAATATTCCCCTGCGCTCATCTATAACTATGTGCAGGCATGGCGGATCAGTGCACCTATACCTTCGAGGCCCCTGCGGCTTCCTCCTGCCACCAGCCAATGGGGCTCACCGCCTACTCCTCGCCAGCCCACTCTTTCCTGGCGAGCTTGGCTGCCTCGACCATGTTCCTGAGCTTCTCCCTGGCTATCCTGCGGGGTAGCCTTTTGAGCCCGCAGTCCGGGTCTATGTAGATCTTCTCGGGGCCTATAATGTCTAGCTTCATGAGGTAGTCTATCGCCTTCTTAACCTCCTCGACGCTCTCTACCTGCAGGCTGTGAACGTCAATTACGCCGTAGCCTAGCTCTTTATCGTAGCCGTACTCCTTGAGGTACGGTAGCAGCCTGAAGTTACTGTTCTTGAACTCTAAGTCGAACTGGTCCACGGGATAGTCTAGTATGTAGGGGAGGATCCTCTCTATCCTGCCGAAGCATATGTGGACTATCCTCTTGGCGCTAACACCCCTGAATATCACCTCGAGGGCCTCCCCAGCCAGCTCGGCCTCCTCCCTCCACGGCCTCGTCGAGAGGGCTGGCTCGTCTATCTGCACGTACTTGGCGCCCCTAGCTAGGTACTCATCCACTTCCCTCCTAATCGCTCTCGCTAGGTCGAGTATGGCCTCCCTCCTATCGCCATAGTGGAGATCGAAGCTCCACTCGAGCATGGTATAGGGGCCGGTGAGTATAACCTTTACAGGCCTGCCCCCAGAGACGCTCCTGGCGTACTCCCAATCATCTAACGCCATTGGGGAGACCCACTCTACCCTACCAACGATTATGGGCTTCCTAAAGTAGACGTTATCGAATATCCTAACCCACTCCCCCGGAGCGTAGCCCCTGAGCCTCTCAGCGAAATATACGACCATGTCCTCCCTCGACTGCTCGCCGTCACTCAGTATGTCGACGCCGGCCCATATATAGTCCTCTATGACGCCCCTAATCGCCTCTCTTACGAGCCTCTTGAACTCGTCCTCGCTAATCTCTCCCTTTCGCTGCCTCCTAAGAGCCTCCTGGGCGCTGGGGAGCTTGGGGTAGCTCCCAACTACCGTCGTCGGGAACGCCTTGGGAACAGTGTATGCCGCCATTCCACGTCACCTCAACCGGCTAGGTATGGCTCGGGCTTGGCTGATATCGGTATAACGGCTTCGCCGCCGAGATCCGCCGCTAGGCGCTCGGTGTAGAGGCCTAGGATGTATGTCTTGCGCAGGCTGAAGCGGAGTGGAACCAAGTCTAGCCACGTCGTCGTTGTCAGGCCAACCTCTTCTAGCTCCCTACAGGCATCGATAGCCTTGGCGACGAGGTCTCTGACGTTGGAGTAACTATCATCGTGTATCCTCCTAGCGTCTATGACGCCTAGCACCAGGCCGTGCCCCCCACAGCCCTTCTCGCGGAGCAGTTCAATCGCTCTTGCGGGTGCATCGCCCACGTCGAGGGATACGAGTGATACCTTCGAGTCGATGAGTTCCTCATATACATCCGGCTTTGGCGAGTCGAAATACACGGCGAGGGCGGTGACGGCAGTGCCCGCCTCTCTCGCTATCCTCGAGGCAGCCTCCGCGGCGGCTCGAGCGTCGTCCCGCGAAGCCTCTGGGTCGGATAGGAAGGGCTCGTCTATCTGAATGAAAACGGCGCCGTTGGCAACGGCCTCTCTCACCTCGAGGGCCAGAACGGAAGCGACCCTGTCGACTAGATCATAGTCGCTGAGACCCGACTCGTTTCTACCCATCTTAACCATCGTGAGGGGCCCGGGGACTACAATCTTCACGCCAGCGGGCTCCGCCAGCATTTTGAGGCCCTTAACCCTGCCGGGTAGGACTAGTCTCTGGGGCTCCGGCTCCCCGCGGAAGACGGGTATCCTATAGAAGAAGTTATTGTCGAAGTAGCGTATTATACCGTCGAGGTACACGTTCCGCCACGCCTCCGCGAAGGGCCTAAATATGTCGTGCCAGTCTAGCATGCCATCCACTACAAACCTCATACCAGAGGCCAGCTGCGCGCCCACCACGAGTGCCGACGCCCTCTCAAGCTCGACGAGGCCCTTATAGGGCTCAAGGACTCCCGAGTCGAGGTCCCGCATGGTGTAGCGGGCCAGCCTCCCCCTGGGGTACCCTCCCAGCACGGAGGCCCAGAACTTTACCACGACCAGGCACCGCCTGCCGGGGCCTACTAGTATTCAGACTTAAACCTTGCACTACAGGACAAGCGCCCCGGGGGCCCAGTAGAGTGGAGCCGCTGCTGAGAGACGCCTACGGCAGACCGCTCAACAACCTAAGGATATCGGTCACGAGAGAATGCAACTACCACTGCTTCTTCTGCCACGTCGAGGGCCACCCCTCGGGCAGGCCTCTTCCGCCGGGCTCCGAGGGCGGCCTCCTCACGCCGGAGGAGTACGGCATAGTCGCCAGGGCAGCCTATAGCCTCGGTATCTCCAGCTTCAAGCTCACAGGGGGAGAGCCTCTCGTTAGGCCCGACATAGCGGAGATCGTATCCGGCATCAGGGCCGAGGCCCCGGGAGCAGACATATCCATGACCACGAACGGCTACTATCTAGCCGAGCTGGCCTCGAGGCTGGCCGAGGCCGGCCTCGATAGGGTTAATGTATCGCTTCACAGCCTGAGGGAGGAGGTCTACAGGAGGATAACTGGCGTTGACGGGCTCGAGAAGGTCCTTAAGGGGCTGAGGGAGGCGTCAAACGCTGGTTTCAAACTAATTAAGATAAACGCTGTGGTACTCAAGGGCCTTAATGACTCTGAGCTGTGGAGCCTCCTGGAATTCGCCAGAGATAACGGGTTCGTATTACAGTTAATAGAGCTGCATCCGGTGGGCCTGGGATCCCACATCTTCAAGAGGCATTTCACGCCGCTCGAGGCCTTCGAAAAGGAGCTAATGGAGAGGGGGGCTCGGGTCAGAGTCAGGAGCCTCCACAACAGACCCATCTACGAGCTACCGGACGGCTCCCGCGTGGAGGTAGTGAAGCCCTACGCCAACCCGCTCTTCTGCCTCGGCTGCAGCCGCGTGAGGCTCCTGGACGACGGCACCTTATCGCCCTGCCTCAACTGGAGAGGGAGAAGGGTGGATCTCATAGGCCGCCTGAGGAGTGCTTCCTCCTACGAGGAGAAGATCTCAAAAGCCGTAGAGGCCCTCGTAGAGGTCAACGCGCTACGGAGGCCCTTCTACCTGTGGCCCCGCGACGACTCAGGACTGAGGAGCCTAATCGACGGCAGACTCGCCCATAGGCCTAGGGGCCCCTTGAGGCTGCGCCTCCCTAAGAAGGGCCCCCAGCCCCCTGGGGACTAGGATGGCGCTTTCCTCGAGGGTGAAGCCGAAGAGCCAGGAGGCCTCTACAAGACCCTCGGGCCTGGCCCCGGAGAGTCTGATCGCGGCTGCTGCCAGGGAAGCCGCAGTGAATGCTACCCCGTAGGCTAGGAGGCCTCTCTCTAGGCGGAAGGGGCACCTGCTGGATCCCAGCGGTGCCCCGAGGGCCGACGAGGCAGCGTAGACTGCTGATGCCCCCAGGAGCCCCCACGCCTCGCCCGCCGCGAATAGGAGGGGAGCCCCCGCCAGTACACTGAAGGCGTGGACGACCCCGGCCTCGAGCGCCACGCCTGAGAGTGAAGCGAGCGCCACCGCGAGGGCGGCCCAGTGGTTAGAGGCTAGGAACGCCGCGGCCATAGACGCTAGGCTTAGCGCCAGAGGCCTCCGGTTAAGGATCAGCACGGCGGTGGCGCCCGCGAGGATAGAAGCAGCGGCCAGAACCGGGTGCCCCAGCGCGTCCAACACGAGAGCCAGGGCGGCGAAGGGGCTCCACGCCAGGCCCTCGCTCACGCCTAAGCTATACGCTAACCCCAGGCTTGAGAGCGCCGCGACTACAAGGGCAAGTAGCGGGCTTGGGTCGAGGTACCAGGCGAGGCCAGCTATGGGCGCGAGTGCGTTGAAAGCGCAATAGGCAGCCCAGCGTGGGCCGCACTCAGGGCCCGAGGGCTCATTCAATGCATGACGCCCCCCAGGAGCCAGTAATCAATGGGAAGGGCTAGGAAGACAGCCGCTATGACGGGACTCGCGAACTTGAAGAGAGCCCTGGCCCTCTCCCTGTCAGGGCTCGCCTCCCACCTGCTGACCGCGCGCATCGACAGTGCCACCAGGATAGTGGCCAGGGAGGCCGCTAGCAGGCCGTAACCCTCCACGGCTATGAAGGCCCAGAGGAGGGCGTCCATGAATAGTAGCGAGGCCTTTATGAGCGCCGCCACCCTCCTAGGCGGTAGCACCAACGGCGCCATCGGTATGCCAACCCTGGCGTAGTCGTCCCTGTAGTAGGAGCTAATGAACCATATATGCATGGGTATCCACGCCATCACAACACCCGCCAGTAGGGCCCCCCCAAGGTCTATAGTGCCGCGGGCAGCGCCCCAGCCCCCAAGGGCTGGGGCGCCACCGGCCACGCCTCCGAGGAGAATGTTGACGGGAGACCGGCGCTTCGCTATCTCAGTGTACATTATAATGTCGAACACCAAGCCTAGGAGCACGCTAAAGGCCACGTACCTGTTAATAGCTAGTGCCGAGAGGAGCCCGAGGAAGGTTATGACTACGCAGGCGCTTAGCGCCTCCCCGGGGCCTATGAGGCCCGATGGCACGGGCCTACTCACGGTTCTGGGCATGAGCGCGTCTATATCAGCCTCGAGGACCATGTTCAGGGCAGTCACACCCCCTATGCCGCCGATGGCCGCACCTGCTAGTAGGGCTAGAGTCGCCGCATCTAGCCTGCCGCCAGCCGCGAAGTAGGCGCCAAAGAGAGTCACTGATAGTAGTAGCAGCTGGAGTGGCTTCATCATCACCCATATGGCTTTAGCCTTCGCTGCCAGCGAGTTGTTGGCCACTCTAATCGCCGCTATGGGGCGGGGCAGCCGGGGGTTAGTACTTAAGTTCTTACGAATACTAATGGGTGCAGGGGAGCGTTCCGCTGGTGCTGGAGGGAATAAAGGAGGCGGTCTCGAGGTTCCTCAGGGGCAGCGGGACCTATGAGGCGGCGGTCAAGCAGTTCATAAGGGATCTACAGCGGGAGCTCATAAGGGCTGATGTTAACGTTAAGCTGGTGTTCGACCTCACGAAGAGGATTGAGGAGAGGGCTAAGAAGGAGGCGCCCCCGCCGGGGGCGAGTAGGCGCGAGTGGTTCCTGAAGATAGTATACGAGGAGCTTGTGAGAGTGTTCGGGGGCGAGGGGGAGCCGCGCCTCCTACCACCGAAGACTCCCTGGGTGATGCTCCTTGTTGGGGTGCAGGGTAGCGGTAAGACGACGACCGCGGGGAAGCTGGCCCTGTACTACGCGAGGAGGGGCTACAAGGTCGGGCTGGTGGCAGCTGACACCTATAGGCCAGCGGCGTATGAGCAGTTGCAGAGGCTTGCCCGTGAGGCCGGCGCCCTATTCTATGGAGAGAAGAAGGGGAGGCCCGAGGAGATAGTCAGGAGGGGTGTTAGGGATCTCCTGGAGCGCGGGGCAGAGATAGTGATCATAGACACGGCTGGCCGCCACGGCTACGGGGGCGAGGAGGCCCTTCTCGATGAGATGAAGAGGATAGCGGAGGCCGTTAAGCCTGATGAGATAGTCCTAGTTATAGATGCCGCCATAGGGCAGAAGGCCTATAGCCTAGCTAGGAGGTTCCACGAGGCCACCCCCATAGGGTCGATAGTCGTGACGAAGCTCGATGGCACGGCTAGGGGGGGCGGCGTCCTGACGGCGGTCGCCGCCACGGGTGCCCAAGTGAAATTCATTGGGACTGGGGAGAAGTTGGACGAGCTAGAGCCCTTCCGACCGCCTAGATTCATAGGTAGGATACTCGGCATGGGCGACATCGAGTCCTTAGTGGAGAAGATGAGGTCCCTTGAGGAGGCCGAGCGCCTCGAGCGCGAGGCCAGGGAGGCCCTGAGGGGTAGGGTGACGATGAGGACGATATACCATCAGCTGAAGAGCATGAGGAAGATAGGCCCCTTATCGAGGATACTCGAGATGATACCCGGACTGGGCATACTAGCCTCGGGCAGGCTAGACGAGGCCCTTAAGGTGGGAGAGGAGAAGATAGACAAGTGGCTAGCTATAATTGAGAGTATGACGTATGAGGAACTCGACAATCCTGATATCATAGATAGGAGGAGGATCAGACGCATAGCCCTGGGGAGTGGAACCAGGCCGGAGGACGTGAGGGAGCTACTATCCTACTATAGGAACTTCAAGGCCATGATGAGGAGGTTACGTAGGGACAGAAGGCTCCTGAGGAGGCTCGGGATTGAGTCGCTCGAGTCCTAGGAGGGTCCATGTGCTCCTCATAGAGACCGACGTGCAGACCATGGCTGCCTTCATAGTCAACTCGCTCCTCGTGTCCCACGGGATCCGGCTAGATGCAGCCGCCCTCCTAAGGCTGCGGCATGGCTGGCTCTGGGTTCCCGGCTCGGGGATCCGCCACCTAAGGCCAGACGCCGATAGCTCGGAAGGCTGGGTTAGGGCTGTCCTAAGAGGCAGAAGCCTCGGAGCGAGGATAGTAGGGGATCACGCTGTACTGGAAGTACTTCCAGGGGAAGCTCTATGCATCGAGGTAGCCGCGAATGCGGGCGCGACACTCTGCAGGGGATCACCAGGGGGTGCCCGCCATGTAGTGATAACTTATGGCCGGACTCGTGGTAGGCCGCGGGCAAAGCCCCATCTGCAACTAGCGTGCCTGGAGAGGTGCTGGCTCGAACTAGCCGCTCCATTGGCGTTGTCGCCCGCGATCGTGAACGTGGTGCTAGACCGCGTCGAGGCCGGCCTTGATCACCTGCTACCCACGGCCCGCGCGTAAGGGGTGTCGCCTAAAGGAATCCTCTTCACGGGCCCCCAAGGGGGCCTCGGTCTGGGGAGTAGCGCTCACCCGGGGGATCCCAGGTGGTTGGGTGTCTCTTTTATTGCTCCTCCCTTAGCTGGCGTAGCGCATATTCCACTGCCTCCTTGACCTTAACGCCTGTTATAGTCACTATCTTTATGCCTAGATAGCTTAGTGCTGCGTAGGCGTTGGGGCCCGGGTTTGGCCCCACGTAGACCTTTACCCCTAGATCGCCGAGCTTTTGCGAGGCCTTCACGCCAGCCCCGCTGCCTGCTTGGTAGCCTGGGTTCTCGTGTACCTCAACGTTGAGGATTTTGCCCGTCTTCTCGTCTACGTCAACTATGGTGAAGACCTTGGCTCTACCGAACCTATCGGCTACCATGTCGTCTAGCCCGCCAGTCTCCATGGAGGGAATACCCATCCTCAGCGCCACGTCTCCCACGCCCTACTGGACCATTGAGGGGCTAGTCTTTAAGGATTGGAATATATGGCTCCGGCTTCCTGGGCCTGTACTTGGCCCACCACTTCCTCCAGTTAGGCAGTACCTCCTCGGCAATGTATTCAGCTATATCTACCATTGCCTTGGCTGCAGGGCTATTGGGGTAGACCTCGTTTAGCGGCGCCCTTCTGACGATGGACTTTGGTACAGAGTCGTCGTAGGGGATCCTGCCTATGATCGGTATGTTGTTGTCACGGGCGTACTTCTCGATAGTTGCTGCGTACTCCTCGTTTAGGTCGTACTTGTTTATTACGAGCATGGGAGCTGCCATAAAGTGCTTGGTAAGCTTGTGTATCCTCTTGAGGTCGCTGAAGCTAGCGGCGGTGGGCTCCGCTACTAGGAGGGCTAGCTGGGCCCCGGTTAGGCTTGAGATCACTTGGCATCCTATCCCGGCGGCAGCGTCGACCAGAACGAGGCCCCCACCCCCCAGTAGCGATTTAGCCTTGTTCTTGACCTCAGTTACGAGCTTCCCAGAGTTGGGCCTGCCAGGCCTTATCTCGCCTGAGACCAACTTGAAGCCGTAGCGCGTCGTGGCGACCCTGATCTCGCCAGCCTGGACCCTGAACTTGTAGCGTATCGCCTTCACCGGGCACGCGAGGCTGCAGGTCAGGCACCCCTCGCATATCCACTCGTTTATGTAGTAGTGGCCATCTCGAAGTTCAACGGCGCCATAGGGGCATACCTCAGCGCATATCCCGCAGTCCGTGCACTTGTCCCTTCTAATGAAGGCTATGCGCCCCTCGTAGTAGGGCTCGACCGACTCCCATTCGCTGACGCCAAGTGCTATGTGGAGGTTGGGGGCCTCTGCGTCGGCATCCGCGGCTATGAGGCGGAAGCCCTTCCTAGCGAGTTCTACGGCCAGCACAGCCGTCAGCGTGGACTTGCCCACACCACCCTTGCCGCTTGCAACCACAAGCTCCACCTGGTCCCTGACGCCGCTCACTGCACTCCACCCCCTAGCTTCTCGAGGATGAGGCCTGCAACGTCAGTTGAGAGGGCCTCGAGCGCCTTGGCGGCGGGGTCGTTGGGGCGGTACTCGATCACCGGTACTCCTTTAGAGTATGCTTCAACGGCCCCCCGCGAGTAGGGGATCCTATAGATCCTCTCGGCCTCGTAGCGGTGGGCTAGCGTTGCAACCTCATCCTCGGGGCCTATGCCCCACCTATTAATAGCCACCCACACCCTATACCCCATGCCCCGCGAGACCTTGAGGATGGCCTCCAGGTCATGGGCGCCCAGGGGGGTGGGCTCGGTAACAGCGATGACCAAGTCGCTGCCCTGGATTGCAGCGGAGATCGCGTTACCCGTGCCGGCACCTGTATCTACAATGAGAATGTCCGGCTTCAGGGATAGCGCCTTACGCTTTGCAGCCACGACGGCTGGCGGGGTATGCTCCTCCCCCTCTCTAATCATGCCGGTGACGAGCGTAAACAAGGCGGGGCCTGCCTTCACCGGGGTCACATAGGTGTAGCCCAGCACTCTCTTAGAGTTGGGTGATATAGCCTTGTAGGGGCAGGCATAGTAGCATGCCTTGCAGCCGCTGCAGAGTCTCGGGAACACGAAGGGGGGCCTGCCGGGCCCCATTATTATGGCTCCCGTGTCGCATACTTTGACGCACGCACCGCAGCTCGTGCACTTCGAGTAGTCAATCTTGGGGAAGTAGATGTCTATATCCTCCCTCTTCCCGAGTTCGTCGAGGCCTAGGAGTATGTGATCGTTTGGGGCCTCGACGTCAAGGTCGGCTAGGACTAGTCTATAACGGTCAAGCTTGGAACTCAGCCAGTAGGCCAAGTTCGTTGCTACAAAGCTCTTCCCCGTGCCACCCTTGCCCCCCGTCACGGCAACTTGGAACAAGGCCGCCTAGCCCCCCGTGAGTTTCCTAAACCTGGGGTCCTCCACTACCATGCGGTTCAGTTCCTCGTCGCTAAGCTTAGAGTACCTCTCTATGACGGAGTCTATTATGGAGCGCTCCTCCTCGCTTATGCTAGGGGGCTCGCAGGTGTACTCAAGGCACCCCCGTACACCCCGCTGGGGGTCCCCCTCTCGTTTGTGGAAGCACTCCTCATCAAGGCTCTCCTTGAAGCCCTCTATGTAGAAGGTTCCCGGGCCGGGCACGTAGCGGAGGTCTGTTAGCCTCCTGCCCAGCCTCTCGAGGGCCTCCATCTCAGCCAGGGCCAGGAGCCTGCTAAGCCTGAAGGGGTGAGTGCACCCCAGCCTTTGAAGCATATACGCTACCACGTCTCTTGACCGCGTAGTCACCGCCCCCTCCCAGACCCTACTCATCGATACGGCGGCGTATTAAGTCGCCGCGCTATACCCGATCAATTAAAGGATTACTTTAATAATACCTTCAAAGGTGAGTCCTCGGAGAAGGCATTCATCGCTAAAATGGTACAATAATGCTTATTACTTTCAGCACGCGTCATCACTGAATGGAAGCAGTACGTAGGGGGTGATGGAGTGTGGCCAAGAAGCTACCACCCGTGAAGGTGAGGGATCCCACGACCGGTAAGGAGGTCGAACTGGTCCCGATAAAGGTCTGGGAGCTGGCTCCCAAGAGCAGGAAGGGGGTCAAGATAGGCCTTTTCAAGAGCCCCGAGACCGGCAAGTACTTCAGGGCTAAGGTCCCGGACGACTACCCTGCCCCCTAGCAATCCATAACAATCCAATCTTATTTTTATAACTTATTTTATATTAATTTTAGCGTGGTCATAATAAATAACCCTAATCCTCAGAGGCTCCCTGGGCTGACGCCTTGAGGGTCGATTGCGCGCGGAGACTCCGTATAAGGGACACTGTCCTCGAGACAATTAACCACGTCCTCATAAGGCATGCTAATCCGCTCGGGACGCTCCACGGCGGGGTAATGCTGCAGTGGATGATCACGACCGCCACGCTAGCGGCTATGAGGCTCGCGAGAGCCCCAGCTGTGCTCGCTGGGATGGACCACATCTTCTTCCTCTCCCCCGTTCATGTGGGTGAGAATGCAATACTGACCGCCTGGGTTGACTACATCGGTAGGAGTAGCATGGACGTAACCGTTTACGTGGAGGCGGAGAATCCAATCAAGGGGGAGAGGAGGCTAACTACAATATCGCATATGGTGCTCGTGGCCGTGAACGACGAGTTGAGGCCAGTACCGGTTGGTGTTTGTATCGAGCCTAAGGGCGACGTGGAAGTTAGGCTCTACGAGGCGGCGATCGAGAGGAGGAAGCAGAGAGCAGGAAGGCTCGAGAGGAGGAGGGAGGCCGTCGGTGACACGAGCCCTCCGAGGGCCCTTGACCCGAGGTATAGTGCTGTCAGCATGCGCTTCGCCTACCCCGAGGACGCGATCTTCCATAACGCCGTCTACGCGGGCAAGCTGATGTACTACCTCGACGAGCTGGCCGGCATAATTGGGCTGCGCTATAGCGGCGGCCCAGTCGTCACCGCGGCGGTGGATGCCACAGACTTCTACTCGCCCATACTTGTGGGTGAGGCCATAGAGATGCACGCTGCTCTCACGTATGTGGGTCGGACGACGATGGAGGTGACGCTGAAGGCCATAGCCAGGAGGGAGGAGAGCGGGGAGGCGAGGCACACGACTACGAGCTACTTCACGCTGGTCGCACTTGACGAGAGTGGTAGGCCGAGGCGCGTGCCGCCCTACGAGCCCCGGGAGGAGTGGCAGCGGGAGCTCTTCGAGCAGGCGAAGGCTAGGAGAGCCCGTAGGCTCGAGTTGCTGGAGGCCCTCAAGAAATCCAGGCCCTTGAAGCCCCTCTAGGAGTCGCTCGCGCCTAGCACGCTCCTAGCCAGCTCCGAGCCCCTCGGCATCCAGGCCCCCAGCTCTCGGGCCCTGCGCAGGATCGAGTCAAGCACTCTTATCCTAGCGCCGCGGCCTATGCACTGGGGGTGCATGGTCAGCGAGACGTAGCCTCCAATGCTGGCGGCGTACTCTATCTCGTCGATCCACATCTCAAGTACCTCCCTCGGCGTGAGCGTCCTGTAGTATTCAAGGTAGGGCCAGTCGTCGAGCCTCCAGTCCACGGGCAGCTCTACTAGCCTGCGGCCCCCACGCTCTATTACGTATGGCTTCTCATCATCCATTAAGCTGCTATCGTAGAGGTAGCCACGACCAACCAGTATCTCCAGCGTGGAGCCGCTCCACCTCCAGTAGGGCGCCCTGAAGCCGAGGGGCCTGGAGCCCGCTACGCGTTTAATAATGTGCTCCGCCAGGTCGAACACCCTCGCCTCATCTTCCCTATTCAGAGTGTCGAGCCTCTCATGCATGAAGCCATGCGCCGCTACCTCGTGGCCGCGGTCTATAATGGCCCTGACGAGGTGGGGATACCTTGCGGCAACCCAGCCGGGCACGAAGAAGGTCGTCTTGACCCCATGATTATCAAGGGTATCCAGCACCTTGGCTAGACCGGCGCGCTCGGCGAAGAGACCCCTGCTCCTAGACACGGGATCCTCTCCCCTAAGCGCCTCGGCCGAGTCGACGTCGAGGTCAAAGCTGAGGAAGAACGTAAACCTCCCAGCCGCCATCCCGCATCTCCAGGGGCTAATGGATCCCTAGGGGCTTTTGGCAGTCGAGTCGGGAAGGGCTAATACACTCATGAGGGCTATGTAGAGCGGCACGGTTAGGGGGTCGGTGTTGAGGCGTGCCTCGGTAATCTTGGCGCCCCTCAGCTTAGCTGAGAGGAGGGCCTGCTTGTAGGCGTGCTCCTCGACGCTCGCATAGAATGCCACTACAGTGCTCCCCCTTAGGCGCTCCACGCTACTGAGGGGCGCGAGTTTTACGTTATGGTGGCGTGCTATGAACCTCACCCCGGGTTCCGTGGTCGGAGTGTAGGCTACATACTCGGCCCAGCCGGACTCGAGGGCTGCGATTATGCTGCTGTAGTGCTCGCGTATCCAGTCTATAGCCTCTGGGAGCCCTCCTAGCTCCTCCTCGAGCCTCGCCCTCCTAGCCTCCCAAGGCTTCGGGGACCACATGAGCGGGGCTATGAGTAGAGCCAGGCCCGACTCGTCCTCGACTAAGTGGTACTCGACGCCTAGCTCGGCCAGGGAGTCAGTGTAGGCCGGGTGTAGGGGTGGGCCGTACGCCTCGACGCTAAGGCCAAGAGCGGTGGCTGCGTTTGCTAGGTGCATGAGGTGGCTATCGCGTCCCCCAGCGCTGAAGGCCACCACGGCCTCGCCGCCCGAGCTATAGGGGAGCACGTGTACTGCAGCTTCGATGCAGGGCACGTGCAGGGCCCTCACGCCGGAGTGGCGCAGGGCTAGATAGTACTCTCCTCCATAGGCCTCGCTGCCGGGGCACGAGGCAATTACTACCTCCGAGGCCCCCTCTAGGCGTGGTGCCTCGAGCCTCCCTGCAGTCTCCAGCGCCTTCTTCACCAGGTCTCGGGCCCTAGACGACTGCATGGCTGAGCGCCCTGCAGCAGCTGCACTTTCCGGGGTCCGGGTCCCCGGCGAGGGACGGTATTAGCCTGGCTAGGATCTCCCTGGCCCTCTTGACGTTCTCAGCCATTATCTTCTCGACCTCCGCGGCCGTCACGGGCCTTTCGGCCCAGACGTCGTAGTCTGTGACCATCGCGAGTGTGGCATAGCACAGCTCCGCCTCGCATGCTAGGTTGACCTCGGGTACGAGGGTCATCCCCACTATATCGGCCTTGAAGACGTCCCTCCACACCCTGCTCTCAGCGCGTGTCGAGAACCTGGGGCCCTCGATGCACACGTATGTCCCCCTGTCGTGGACGGGGTATCCGAGTTCTCGTGTGGTACTGACTATGCGGCTCCTCAGGTCCTCGCAGAAGGGATCGGCCATGCTTACGTGGACTGTGACGGGGCCGTCGTAGAACGTGTAGGGCCTGCACTTCGTCATATCTATGAACTGATCTGGGACCACGAAGTCACCCGGCCTGTAATCCTCTCTGAGGCTGCCCACGGCGGAGACGCTTATGACCCACTTAACGCCCAGTGCTTTAAGCGCCCATATGTTGGCCCTGTAGTTGACCCTGTGCGGGGGGAGCGTGTGGCCCCTGCCGTGGCGTGGTAGAAACGCCACACTGACCCCCCCGACCCGGCCGACTGTTATGGCGTCGCTCGGCTTGCCGTAGGGGGTGCTAACCCATACCTCGACGGGGTTCTCGACGATTCCGGGATCGTAGAGACCTGAGCCCCCAATCACGCCAACATGCGCCTTAACACCGCCGGGCTTCGTTACCTCGTGTATCAATCCCAGGGCACCCGCTGGGTCCAGTGGGGCCCGACATATAAAGGGGCGGTATTCGACCGCTTCACTCTTGTTTAACCCCATAGCCTCCCGAGGGCCGGTGAGGTGCCGCGTGCCTTGAGGGCTGACGCTAAGGTAACCATCTATGGGCACGTTGAGACGGTCCGCAGGAAGGGGAGGATAGCGTTCATACTCCTGAGGACCTTCGACGGCGAAGAGCAGGTGACGGTCAAGAAAGGCGAGGTGAGCGATGACCTCTGGTCTCTAGTCGAGGAGCTGGGCAGGGAGTATTTTGTGAGGGTCGAGGGCACGCTCGTCCAGAGCAGTATAGCGAGGCTCGGCAGGGAGATTATACCAGAGCGGATAGAGGTGATAGCACCAAGCAAGCCGACGCCGATAGACCTCTATGGCAAGGTCGAGGCTGAGTGGCCGACGAGGCTCCGCTATAGGTACCTCGACATAAGGAGGCCCAAGGTGAAGGCAGTATTCAGGGTGAGGAGCACACTCATGAACGCGGCCCGCGAGTTCCTCAGGAGAGAGGGGTTCGTCGAGCTGTCGTTTCCAATAATAATAGCGACGGCGACCGAGGGCGGCGCCGAACTCTTCCCGGTGGACTACTTCGGCCGCAAGGCGTTCTTGGCCCAAAGCTCGCAGCTCTACAAGCAGAGCGCTGTCGCGGCGTTTGGGAGAGTCTTCAGTATAGCTCCGAGCTTCCGGGCGGAGAAGAGTAGGACTAGGAAGCACCTGACGGAGTTCTGGCAAATAGACGTTGAGGCGGCCCTAGTCTCCAAGAGAGACTTGATGGACCTACAGTTCAGGCTTGTGAACCACATAGTGGAGAGGATACTCGAGGAGAACGAGCGCGACCTTGAGATCCTAGGCGTCAAGGACCTGGAGCCGTGGGATGGGTACGACGTTGTATCCTATGATGAGGCTCTGGAGATACTCAGGAGGAAGGGCTTCGAGATAGAGTGGGGGGAGGACTTCGGGGCCGACGAGGAGAGGGCGTTGGTCTCGGAGTTTGATAGGCCCTTCTTCATACCCGAGTTCCCAGCAGCGATAACGGCTTTCTACTACATGGTTGACAGGGAGGATCCCAGGATAGCTCATAGGATAGACATGATGGGGCCGGGCCCCTACGGCGTCGAGTGGAGCAGCGGCGGCCTCAGGGAGCACGAGCCGGCAAGGCTCAGGGCTCGTATGAGGGAGCTGGGCCTCAA
>JALWEW010000082.1 GCA_027039295.1 Acidilobaceae archaeon | reverse complement strand
CCCCTGGGTGAGGCTGCTGAGAGGATGGGCGTCTCCCGGGGGACCCTCTGGAGGATCCTCCGCGAGGCCAGGAGGAAGGTCGCCCTCGCCCTAGTCGAGGGGAGACCCATAGTCGTGGAGCACCCGGGACGCGGGGCCTAGGGGCCCCGGGGGACGTGGGAGCGCACCTCCACCCCGAGGCGGGGCGCCAGCTCGAGGGCCTGGGGATCCACGAAGCCCCCTATCACTAGCACGCGGGGCTTGACGCCCGTCAGCCTCTCGTATAGGACCGCGATACGGTGCGCCTCGGCCACGTCGGCCCTCGAGACCCTGCTCTTCACCTCGACGAGGACATGCTCCCTATCCCTGACCACCACGTCCACCTCGACCACAGAGGGGTGCCCATAGACTATGCCCTCATCATCCCGCAGCACCCTACGCTCAACTGTACCGGCCCCGAGAACCTCCTGTACGACGTACTTCAACGCCTCCCTCAGGCCTTCCTCGCTAATAACGCCGAACCTATGGGCAATCACGGCCAGCACCCTCCTCGTCTCGCGCATCTCCTCCTCAAGCCTAGCCATCCTCTCCTCAACCCTCTGCTGCCTCTCCTCGAGCCTAGTGATCCTGTCCAGGATCTCTCGATAACCGAGGACACCCATGAGGGCGTAGCGGAACTCCCTGTCCGACTCCACCAGGTCAAGGATCAGCCTCTTCACAGCCTCTTTCTCCAGCGAAGCCAACCCCCAGGCCCCCGGATAGGAGTCGGCTTGTTGGGGCTCTTATTATGGGGGCCGCCGCTACGGCCTTTACAGCCTTACCCGCGCTCCCCTGGAGCCCTGCCCGGGTTGGGGTGGGCTAGTAGTATTGAGAGCAGGTTCTCTAGGTACTCCCGCCTGTCTATGTCGCGTGGGGGCCTGAGGGTGTAGCACATGAGGCTCCCGAAGAAGCTCCTCGCCCTCACCCTCGAGGCTGGGCTGTCGTCGCCGAAGGCTTCCCGGGCGAGTTTCCTGACATAGGCCGAGCAGAGCTCCCGGAGCCTCTCGTCTATCTCGGGGTAGAGGGGGCTCGCCGCCATGGTGTGGAGCATGAGGTTCCTCATCTCCGGGTCGCTGTACTTGTCTAGGTAGCCCTCACCCACGCACCTCAGCAGCTCGGCGCCCCGCAGGCCCCTCGAGAGGCACGAGTCAAGCACGTCTATCGGGAGGCTCTTCGACGCCACCTCCAGGATCAACTCGTCCTTCGAGCGGAAGTACCAGAATATAAGGCCCTTCGAGACGCCGGCCTCTCTAGCTATGAGGGAGGCGGGGGCCTTGAAGTAGCCGTGCTCGGCGAACACCCTCATGGCGGCCCTCAGGATGCGCTCCCTCACCTCCTCGGTGTCACGCCTCAAAAACCTGGACCCCCACAGCGAGGGGCTCCTCGAGGGTTGAAATCCTGTTCGCCGCCTACCTCGCCGCCACGGGCTGGGCCTTGCTCGCCTCGGGGGCTCGGGCCTCTGGCTGGGGCTGGGCGCGCCTCATCCTGAGGGCCCTGGCTAGGCCGGGTAGTGCCCAGAGGTAGAGTATCGCCATCACCGGCTGGATTGCTGGCACGAGGGCCGCTGGTATCGCTGCGGCGGTGCCTATCGCCATAACGCTCACGGCGGCCGCGACGCTCTCGTTCTTGGTGAGGGCTATGAAGGCCATGGCCGAGTGGTCCTCGTAGGATAGCCTCATGGCGAGGGTCGCGGCGGCGAGTGCCGCTATTATTACCGCGTAGACTATTACCTGGAAGCCTATTATCTCGCCCGCCAGCTCGGGCTTCGCCACGAGCAGGCTCGCCTTGGCCGCTATCAGGGTGCCCACGAGTACTAGCATTGCTAGCATGGTCCAGAGGCTTAGGTAGGGCTTGATCCTCCTGCTAATCCTGCCCTCGATGCACTCGAGGGCGTCTTCCAGGTGGGCTATCGCCTCCTCGAGCCTGGAGGCGTGGACTTCGACCCTCTTACAGGGCAGGTCGACCTCGTGGTTCCTGAGGATGCTCCTAGCCCTCCTCTTCACGAGGTAGTAGCGGGTCACCTGGCCCACGACGAAGGGCGTGACGAGCGCCAGGCCAACCGACTCACCGAGGAGGCCCAGGGGTACTGAGACGTGGACGCTCCTGGCGTAGAAGCCCACGTAGGCTGGCACGGTGCCGAGGGCTCCGAGTATGCTTATTATGGCTAGGAGCGTGGCGAACTCTATGTTACCCTCAGCGAGGAGTACGTAGGCTATCGAGGCGCTCGAGGCCGGCACGCTGTTCGCCGCGACGAAGCCTATCGCTACGGGCTTGCTCGGGAGCCTCCCCGCCATGGCCATGGCGGTGAAGGGGCCGACCGCGAATATTATGACTAGCGCCACTATGGTCTCGAGTTTCTTCGCCGAGAGCTCGGGCCCGAACCTCTCGGCCCTGAGCTGTATCATCGAGGGGAGGAGCGTCAGTATGGCTAGCGTTATGATTGCATCCTTCATGAGGGGCTTGTGGGCCTTGATGAACCCGCCCGCCTCGTAGCCTATGGGTATCGCTAGTATTATCACTAGGACCACGTAGGCGAGTAGGTACTTCCTGAGGTGTTCGGAGAGCCTGTAGGCCCTCCCGCCGGCACCACTCACTATCTGACCACCCAGTCAAACCGAATAGTCAGTAGTTAATAAGCCTACCCCCGGCTTAGAACGCTTCAAACAAGCGGGCCCAGCCAATAGAGGAGTGCCACCGGGCCCTTAGGACGCGCTGGATAACGGCCTCCGGAGGCGCTACGCTTATAAGAGTATTCTGTGCTATAGCACAGAATGGGGTGTGTGGAATGCCGCCCTGGTGGGCCTACCCCGGATGGGGAGGCTGGAGGTGGGGCTGGAGAGGCCCATGGCCCGGCAACGGGCCCTGGAGCCACCTGCCGCCCTGGATGAGGCCCGGCTGGTACCTCGGCAGGGGATACTGCCGCCTACTCTACGGCCCCGGAGCCGGCTGGATCCTCAGGTACCGCTACCCATACCCGTACATACCAGCGTGGACCACGACCGCCCCCGCGTGGAGGCCCTGGTGGCCCCCCGCCTGGTGGTGGTGAAC
>JALWEW010000081.1 GCA_027039295.1 Acidilobaceae archaeon | reverse complement strand
TACCTCCACGACCGCCTCAGAGGGCTGGGCGTGGGCCCGACTGGCCTGGCAGTAGGCGTTGCCTGGGCGCTGTGGCACGCCCCCCTCGTGGCGGCCGGCTACAATTACGTGCTCCCCCTAGGGGGATCCTGCGGTGCTGGCGCCCGCGGCGCGGTAGCGGTCGGCGTCTTCACCCTCACTCTAGCCGGTCTGGGGATAGTCTTGGAGGCGCTGCGGAGGTGGAGTGGTAGCGTCTACGTAACCGCGGTGGCGCATGGCACCATGAACGGGGTCGCGGGGCTCTACGCGCTCCTCGTAGACGGCCCGCGCCTGGTGGCGCCGCCAGCCGGGCTCTCGGTGGCGGCCGCCTTCGCTGTGACTGCCCTAGCCCTAGCGGTCTGGGGGAGGGCTAGGCTTTGAGGGGGGTCGAGAGGCTCCTCCGCGACCTACGCACCGGCCTCCTGGCCGTGGCGTCGCTCAAGGTGCTCGTCGAGAGGGGGCCGATGCATGGCTACGGGGTGAGGCTCGTGCTCGGCGAGCTTCTGGGGTGGGAGCCGCCTGAGAGCAGTGTCTACGACGCCCTCAAGAGGCTTGAGCGCCTGGGGCTGGCGGAGAGCTACTGGGTCAGGAGCAGTATGGGGACCCTCAGGAAGTACTACAAGGCCACGCCCCGGGGGGTAGAGGCACTCGAGGATCTAGTTGCCGAGGCGCGCAGGCTCATGTCCTGGCTCGTCTGCAGGTAGGTGGGTAGCCGTGAAGGGCCCATGGCTCGTTGAGGTGGTCCTCGGCCTCTCCCTCTCAATCGTGGGCTTCACCATAGCCTGGCAGGCCGAGGAGCTTGAGCCTTCCCCGCTCTTTGGGGTCCGCGTCGGCTATGCTGTATCCTCCAAGAGGGTGTGGACGCGGGTCAACAGGCTGATGGGCCTACTGCTTGGGATAGGGGGCCTAGCTGTAGTGCCGGTAGGCCTCCTCTGGGGCCTCGCGGCTGAGGTGATAGCCCTGGCACTGCTGGCGCTTGCGTCAACGATAGCGGCGATAGAGTATTCGAGGAGGCTGGCCGAGATCGAGTCGCTCCGCGAGCCGCCGAAGGCCGGCCCCGCCGAGGCAGTAGCCCCGCTGGGCGCGGCGGCCCGGGTCCTCGTGGCCTCCAGCCTCGCAGCCTCAGTGGCGGCGGCCATCTACGCCTCCGTGCTCCTCGCGGGTGAGGGCATAGGGGAGGCCGGGGTAGCCCTCTGGGTCCTCGTTGGCATGGATGCCTACCTTTCCTACCTGGCGCTCCTACGCCCCGAAGCCTACAGCCTGCCTTGGCTCGGGGAGTACTATAGGGTCATGGCGGTGCTAATACCGGTATCCCTCTCGCTGGACACTATCGCAGTCTCCCTGATAGTAGTGGGGGCCACGAGACTGGGATTGGGGCTCCTCGCGCTTTCAACGGGGCTAGTGGCGCTCGCGGCGGCCGTGTCTCTCAGGAGGTACTCAGCGCGGAGCCGGGGGCAGGCTGGTGCCGCGGCCGGGATTTGAACCCGGGTCACGGGCTCGAAAGGCCCGCATACTGGGCCGGGCTATACTACCGCGGCCTCCCGCGTGGGGTGGAGCCGGGGCCGGGATTCGAACCCGGGAACTAACGGGTCTCCGCGATGGGCCCTCCAGCCCCCGGCGGGGCCTCTGCAGCCCGCCGCCTTGGACCGCTCGGCCACCCCGGCCCCTCGCGTTGCCTCCCTGCAGGGTGGCTCCTATAACGCTTCCGCCCTCCCCAGGCTCCTCGGGTGCGGCCTCTAATACTCCCCAGTAGCCGCTGGGGCCCGCGTGGTGTCTGGTGATGGTTTCGGCCCAGGTGTTGGCTGCAGTCGTGAGGTCCCTCCTGGATGAGGGTTTCAAGTTCACCGTGATAGGAGGTACCGTGGTCGAGGTCGAGCTGGGGAGCAGGGATCTAGGCGATGACTTGGACTTGTTCGCCGAGGAGCCGGATGTGCTCGTCGACGAGGAGACGTATTGGGAGGCAGCTGAGAGGAACGGCTGGGTCATTGGCCAGACCTGGCTTGGCACCCCCAGGATCCTAGTCAGGGTTGGAGACGAGGAGGTCCCCGTGGAGTTCTACGATAACCTCTACGACTTCTACGTGCCGGAATCCATGCTGAAGAGGGCCAGGCGCGCGAGCCTCGGCGGAGTTAGGGTGAAGATGGTTAGACTCGAGGATCACATAGTGCTCAAGGCTAACGCTGGCAGGGACAAGGACCTGGAGAGGCTCAAGGAGATAGCGAGGCTAGTCAATAGAGGCAAGCTACGCGTCAACACCAAGGATCTCAGGGAGGCCGCCTCGGAGTTCGAGGACGAAGCAGTAATCCTTAGGAGGCTGCGCGACGCGGGCTTCAAAGTCTGAAGGGTAAGAGGCGGCTCCCTACCGCTTTAGGAGCTTGAGGCCCCCGTTAACCCTCTCTAGGATACCCTTCTCCACTAGCCTGTCAAGCGCTAGCTTCCAGTAGTCGCCGAAGTCTGCCGGGGCGACGCCGTACCACTCCCTGAAGAGGGACTCCAGCTCGTCCTCCCCGAGGATCCTCCCCCTAGCCCTCTCGTCCTCCCTGAAGATCCTCGCTATGAACTGTTGGAGGTCCTCCAGCCTGGTCCAGGGGTACTGGAACCAAGTCCAGTCCCTGACCTCTATGTAGTAGTAGTCAGGCTTGAACTTGGCCACACTGCTTATCCACTGTAGCGCCGCTGTCCTCACCTCCCTAGGCCCCCACTCCCTCTCTATGAACCTCTTCGCGAGGGCAAGCGTCTCCCCGGTATCGACTATATCGTCGACTACCAGGACGTTCCTGCCGCTGGCGTCCACCTTGTAGGGGTACTTGAGTATGGCCTTCTCAGCGGCCTTAGCTGCCTCGACCCAGTGCTGGCTCTGGACGCTCAGAAGATCCGTGATATCGAGGAAGTCGCACAGCAGCCTCGCCGGCACGAAGCCTCCCCGAGCCACTGCCACCACTAGGTCGGGCCTCCACCCGCTCTCCAAGATTCTAGTCGCGAGGCCTCGCGACCACTCAACGATCTCGCTCCAGTCAACTATCTTAACGGGGACCCTAGGCTTACCCAAGGGAGGGCCACCTCCCG
>JALWEW010000080.1 GCA_027039295.1 Acidilobaceae archaeon | reverse complement strand
GGTCAAGGCTTAGCAGGGCGACGCTGCTGCTGGCCCTGACGCTCGTCGAGTTTCCAACGATACTCGTGGGCCTAACCGTGTACGCGGTCCTGGTAGATCACCTAGTCGGCAGGTATAACATGCTAGCGGGGGCCGTGGCGCTCGCGATAGTGGTCCTGCCGTACCTCGTCGTGCAAGCAAGCGAGGCGCTCCGCCAGGTGCCGGAGGGTGTCAGGGAGGCCGCCTACAGCATGGGGGCCCCGAGGACCACTACGGTCTACGCCCTCATAGCGCCAGCTGCTAGGAGGGGGATCCTGGTTGGCCTGCTCATAGGCCTGGCCAGGGCCGCTGGGGAGACCGCGCCGCTGCTCTTCACGATAGGGGGCGCCTACGAGGGCTACCATCTGTGCCTCCTAAGGGAGGGGGGCGCCGTGCCCCTCATGATATACCAGTTCATCCAGATGCCATACCAGGCCGCGCGGGAGCTCGCCTGGGGCGCCGCCCTCGTGCTAATGCTCATAGTCGTGGCTGTTATGGTAGCAGCACGTCTGATCGTCAGGGAGGTGAGGATGTAGTGGCCACGTACGCACTCGAGGTGCGGGACCTCCACGTGTGGCTCTCGGGCAAGGAGATCCTGAGGGGGGTCACCGTTAGGTTCCCCGAGGCAGCCGTTACAGCAGTGATGGGGCCCAGCGGGACGGGCAAGTCAACCCTCCTGAGGGCTATTAACAGGCTCCTCGACCTCAACCCGGAGGCTAGGGTTGAGGGCGACATCAGGGTCTATGGGAGGAGCGTCTACGAGATGGAGCCCTACGAGGTCAGGAGGATCGTGGCGATGGTCTTCCAGGAGCCCAACCCCTTCCCCCACCTCAGCATATACGATAACGTTGCGATAGGCCCGAGGCTCCACGGCCTCGCGAGGACCAAGAGGGAGCTGGACGAGATAGTGAGGTGGGCCCTCGAGAAGGCCATGCTGTGGGACGAGGTGAAGGACCGCCTAGACTCCTCGCCGATGAAGCTGAGTGGGGGGCAGAGGCAGAGGCTATCCCTCGCCAGGGCCCTGGCCCTGAAGCCCAGGATCCTGCTACTAGACGAGCCCACGGCGAACGTGGACCCCGTCAACGCTGTGAAGATAGAGGAGGCCATTAGGAGCCTCGTTAGGGAGGAGGGCCTCACCGCCGTGTTCGTGACGCACATGCCCTCCCAGGCCGTTAGGGTCTCGGAGTACATAGTATTCCTCTACGGGGGCAGGGTGGTGGAGCAGGGGCCCTCGAGGGAGGTGGCCCTCAACCCACGTAACCCCCTAACCGAGAAGTTCTTCAGGGGCGAGCTGTAGTGGAGGAGGTAACGTCGAGGGAGGAGGACATCGAGCACATGAGGGGCAACCTCCAGAGGCTCTTCAAACTCTCGCTAGAGGCGATGGACGCCGTCGAGGCGGCGCTCGCCGGCTCCTCGGGGGCCAGGGACCTCACCGCCCTAGCGGCGCTGGCCGAGCACCTCAAGGACACGATATACAGTGAGGCCCTGTTCTTCATAGCCAAATGGCAGCCCCTCGGGAGGATACTCCTCCACGTGGAGTCCATGATCAAGGTCTCCTACGACCTATTCAGGATAACGAGGTATGCAAACGAGATAATGGTGACACTCGATCTCGCACCCAACACGAGGCTGGGCGAGGCCTCCCTCGAGGCCGCGCGTAGGGCCCGCGAGATGGTGGAGAGGGCCTTCAAGGCCTTCACCACGGGGAGGGCGGAGCTGGCCCGGGGCCTCGAGGAGCTGGACTCCCGGGTGGACGAGCTGTACAGGATGAGCCTGAGGAGGATAGCGTCGAGGGAGAGCGTCCCGAGGGACGAGGCGCTGGAGGCAGTCGTGCTACGCCAGCTCGAGAGGGTAGCCGACCACGCCACATACATCGCCAGGGAGACACTGAGAGCTATAGGGGAGGCCAGCGTGACTATATAGCGCTAAATAGGGCTCCCAGGGATCCCCCGGGGAGCGGGGAGGCTTGGCTGTTCATAGGCGCAGGGTCCAGGTGACGGGTAGGTCGACCTTCATAGTCTCGCTGCCGAAGGACTGGGCGCTAGCCTGGGGCCTCAAGCCCGGCTCGGAGGTCCTCCTGGAGAGGATGCCCGACGGCAGCCTCCTAGTCAGGCCCCAGGCTAGCGCCTCGAGGAGGGAGGCCGGCAGGGTCATCAGGGTCACGGGGGAGTCGCTGAACCTCCTCGTGGCAGAGGTTCTGGCAGCCTACCTGGCGGGGTATAACAGGATAGAGGTGGAGTATAGGGACGCCGACCCAAGGGTGGTAGCCGCGCTGGTGGATGAGGCGAGGAAGAGGGCCCTGGGCCTGGAGGTCCTAGAGGAGGATTACGGGAGGATAGTGCTCTACACGCTCGCGGGGCCGCCGACGATAGGCATAGGCAAGGCGTTCGAGCGCATGGTTGGAGTGACGCGCTCCATGCTAGCCAACCTCTCCCAGGCGCTCCGGAGGGGCGACGGGGCGATCCTGGAGAGTATCATAGAGAGGGACACGGTCGTAGACAAGTTCTTCCTGCTCATAATGAGGCAGCTCTCCATGCTCCTACAGGGCGAGCTAGCGCCAAGCGAAGCTGGAGTGGTATCACTACCCGAGATACTCTACAAGGTCATAGCGGCCAAGAGCATAGAGAGGGTGGCGGACCACGCAGTCATGATATCCTCAATACTAAAAGAGACCAGGAGGGAGGCCGTGCTCAGCGACGACCTAATAGAACTATACGAGAGCGCACGCGGAATCTTCGACCACTCAGCGAGGGCCTTCCTAGAGATGGACAGAGCCAGCGCCTACAAGGCGATAATGCTAACCGACACCTTCAAGGCAGCCGAGGAGAAGGCACGGGCAAGCATCCTAGCCACGGCATACCTACCCGACGCAACAGCCATACTAGACAGCATAAGGAGGATAGCAGCCTACAGCAGAGACCTAGTAGAAGCGACAATAAACATCATAGAACTAAGAAAAGCAGCAGAAGCAACGCTAGCCAAACAATAGCTTCCCAGGTCAAGTCCTAATTGAGGAATAGTCCGTGGCGCCGGGGAGGGGATTCGAACCCCCGACCACCGGGTTAACAGCCCGGCGCTCTACCGCTGAGCTACCCCGGCGCCCCTCTCTAGGGCCTGTGGGTGGGGGTCTATTGCTTGGGGGTGGCGTGGAGCCGCCGGCGGG
>JALWEW010000079.1 GCA_027039295.1 Acidilobaceae archaeon | reverse complement strand
TTCTGGGCGCGGGTATAGTCTATTACGGGGGGAGGGGGGGATAGTGTAATAGCCTGGCCGGGCGGTTAAGCGTGGGGGCGGCTCCTCTTGGTTGATAGGGTGGTCTTCATTGCGAGGGACATCATCGAGGAGAACAGGAAGCTCGCCGAGGGGCTCCGGAGGCTCTACGACAGGCTCGGCTTGACTGTGCTCGAGTTCCTCGGGGGGCCCGGGAGCGGTAAGACTACCCTGATCGAGAGGCTGCTCGAGCTCTTCACCCGCGACTACGACCCCCACGAGATAGTCTACATCGGTGGCGACGTCGCGACGAGCCTCGACACGGAGAGGATAGCCAGGTTCGGGGTCCACGCGATCCAGATAAACACCGGGGGTACCTGCCACCTCGAAGTGCCTCATGTCGAGGCTGCCCTGGAGAAGCTTGGCGGGGAGGAGTTCCTGAGGGGGAAGAAGTTCCTTATTATAGAGAATGTTGGTAACATAATATGCCCCTTCAACTTCCCCCTGGGGGCCCACGCCAGGGTGATGGTTGCCGACGTGACCGAGGGGGAGGACAAGTTCGTCAAGCACCCCATGAGCACGAGGGTGAGCGATGTTATAGTGATAAACAAGATAGACCTAGCCGACTACCTCGGCGTAAACCTGGACAAGATGATCGAGGACGCCAGGCGCATCAACCCGCGGGCCAGGATATTCCTAGTAAGCGCCAGGACGGGTGCGGGCGTCGGGGAGCTATACGAGGCCCTCAAGGGCGTGAGGGGAGGGTGAAGAGTACTGCATGAGACGAGCATAGCCCTCAGCATACTCTCCCTCGTCGAGGAGGCGTTCAACAACACGCCCGGGGCTAGGAGGGTGAAGAGGATAAGGATAAGGGTGGGGGCCCTCAGCCTCGTGGACGCGGAGGCCCTACGCTTCGCCCTCGAGGTGGCCTCGAGGGGCACCCCGGCCGAGGGGGCGTCCATAGAGATAGTAGAGGAGGCGCCCAGCTTCCGCTGCAGGAGGTGCGGCCACACCTGGAGTATAGACGAGGAGTCGCTCAGGAGGTTCGCCGAGGAGCGGGGCCTCACGGGCACCCTCCACCTCTACCCCGACGCCATAGTAGAGTACCTCTCCTGCCCCCGCTGTGGGTCCCGGGACGTCGAGATAACCCGGGGGAAGGGCGTTATATTAGAGTTCGTCGAGATCGATACAGGGGAATAGAACCTGGGGCGCCTCCCATGGTCAAGATGGGGGTCTCCCTGCCGGACGACACGTTCGAGAGGCTCGCCGAGCTATCGTCGAGGCTCGGGTACCCCAGCATTTCAAGCGCTATCAGGGACGCCGTCGAGCTCTTCATAGCCTTCAGGAGGTGGTGGCTCCTAGGGGGCCCAGTCGCTGGCACCCTCCAGGCCCTAGTGGTCGGCTCGAGGGCCCGCAGGGCCCTCGCCAGGCTCTCCGAGGTGGAGGAGGAGTACAAGGACGTCATAGCCGGCTCCCTAAGGCTCCCACTGGGGGAGTACGTGTTGTACCTCCTAATAGTCAGGGGGAGCGGTGACAGGGTGAAATCCCTATATAATGAGGTGCTCAGGGTCCAGGGCGTGGTCGCCGTGCAGCCCTCGCTACTCCCCGTGGAGGCCTAGCGGAGGAGGCCCATGGCCGCCTGGTACTTGAAGGCGTCATCCAGCTTGTCCACGGCCGGGTTGTACCACGCTACTATGAGGCTCCCGAGCCTGGCCGCGTAGTCCCCCGTCTCCGCGAGCTCGAGCACCTCAGCGCCGAGGGCCCTGTAGGGGGCTAGCCTAGGCGGCAGGCACCCGCAGGGCCTCAGGCGCCCGGCTAGCGAGAGCCTCCTAGTCCACACGTCAACCTCGAACGTGGAGATCAAGTGCTGGTGGTACCCCACCACCCCGGGGACCGAGGCTACGTAGCGCTCCACCAAGCGGCCACCCGAGAGCCTCGCTAGCTTGAGGTACCAGGCGCTGTTAGGCTCGCTCGAAGCCACTAGGTAGCCGGTGTCAAGGAGCCACGTGTGGAGGGTCCCCTTCCCCCTTTCATTGGAGACGAGTACTATAGTGCTCGACAGCCTCTTGAAGAGCGCTGGGAACCCCAGCCTCACGGCCTCCCTGAAGACCTCCATGGCCGCGTCAGCGGGCTTCAGGCGTGCCACCAAGGCGCTGATGCACCTCCCTACCGCCTGAGGGAGGACTGCGAGCCATCCGGGCTCGGGTAAGAAAGGAGGGGCGCCGGGGGCGGGGGTTAGAGGTAGTGGGTGGACGTTACAATCTTCTTGATGGTCTTCAGGCTCCTGCCCTTGTCGGTGATTGTTATGTGGGCCGCGCATGCTAGGCATGGGTCGAAGCTCCTTATGGCTCTCACGTAGTCGAGGCCCGTCCAGTCGCTGGGGCTCGTCTCCTCTGTTATGTATGTGTTGACTGCGCTCTCCTCGAAGGGGCTCCTGCCGTACTTGTCGAAGGGGCTCACGTTGCCGGTTGTTGGGGCGTGTATCTGTATGTTGAGTGTCTTCCCTCCCTTCTGGATTAGCCAGTGCCTCACAGTGCCCCTCGGGGCCTCCGTGAAGCCTACGCCGAACGTTATCTTTGACGGCTTCCTCCATGGCCTGCTGGCCTTGAGGTGGCCCGCCTTCACGTAGGAGAGCGCCTTCGTGAGGTTGTTCCACGCCGCCACTACGTCGACTAGCATGTTGAAGGCCCTGGCCTGTAGCCTGTGTATGGTGGAGCTGTACTCGGGCACGTCCCACTCGAACGTCATCTCATCGCAGACGCTCCCGGGTAGCTCGTCGGTGCACGCCCTTGGGAGGGTCACCTTCATGTGCCTGTTCCCATTACTCGAGAAGAGGCCGAGGTCGTCGCTCGCCTGCTGCATGCTGGTAACGAGCATCCTGGCGTAGGGGCCCACCTCGAAGGGCACTATGGTGCCGTCGCGCCAAACCATCCTGACGTGCGCGGCCCACGTGTACTTCTCATTCCAGTTCTTAGCCGTCGGGTTGGGTATCGTCACCTTCAGCCAGGGGTGGAAGACTGGTATTGAAATGCTCTTACCGAGGATGTCGCTTGTTATCCTCGTCCAGTAGCTCTCGCTCCAGTTGAGCTTGTTACCCAGGGGATCCTTGAAGCCCATGGCCTCCAACTCCTTGTACCACGGGAGGCCCGTGACCTTGTCGGCCCAGTCCTTGTAGAAGGAGTGCTTCACGTGCTCGAAGAGTGAGACCTGGTACTCGGCGTAGCTGTTGGTGACCAGCCTGCCGCGGAGAAC
>JALWEW010000078.1 GCA_027039295.1 Acidilobaceae archaeon | reverse complement strand
GGCGCTTAGGGACCCCGAGGTCCAGAGGGGCCTCGGGAGGCTCATAGCGCTCCTGAGGGCCCTCGGGAGGGTCAGACTAGGCGCCCGCGGGGGCGCCCCCTAGGCTTTGCCTGCGAGGATCCTCCAGGCCTCGAGTGCTAGGGCTAGCGTGTAGGCGTCCCCGTGGGCGCTCGCCAGCTGGAGTCCCAGGGGGGCGCCGCAGGGCAGCCGGGGGCCGGCCGGTATGCTTATCGCTGGGAGGTCGAGGGTGTTGAGGGGGGCAGTGTATTCTATGAGCCTTGTTGACGCTGAGAGCCTCCAGTCCGCCTCCTCGAGCCTCGGGGGCTCCTGGGGGGCCGTTGGGAGTAGGATTGCATCGTAGGCCTCTAGGCGCCCCCTCACGGCCGCCCTGACCTCCCCGAGGAGCCTCCTGGCGGAGGCTAGGGCCCAGGGCGGCATGTGGGAGGCTATGTCTAGTAGGAAGCGTATGTCCTCCCCCATCTCCTGCCTGTGGGCCTCGTAGAGGCCCTGGAGGTCCTGGAGGGCCTCTAGTAGGGTCGCGGCGACCCTGGCGTTCTCCGCCTCCCTTGGGAGGGCTAGCCTCGCCTGAACGGTCCTCCAGCCAGCGGCCTCGAGGGCCTCTAGGGCGTCCCTGAAGGCCTCCCCCACACTGGGCTCAGCCCTCTCGAGGAGATCAACCGGCACGAGCACCCTCGGGCCTAGGCGGCTCTCCCGCAGCTCCCCCGCCGCCGCTAGGATGCGTCCCGCCTCGCCTGGGCGGATGGCCTCAACCGCGAGGACTACGTCGAGGGGGGTCGCCGCTATGATGCCTGGGGCCGCTAGGCTCTCGACCCTCGGGAGCCCCGCGCTTGGCAGGTAGCCCCTGGAGGGCTTGAAGCCCGTCACGCCGGTATAGGCTGCTGGGAGCCTCACGCTGCCCCCGGCATCGTTGCCCGTTGCCAGCGGCACCGTGCCCGCGGCGACGGCTGCTGCGCTGCCCCCGCTGCTCCCCCCGGGGATCCTGCCAGGGCACGCGGGGTTCTCGGGGGTGCCGTAGTGGGGGTTCACGTTTGTCGTGCCGAGGGCCAGCTCGTGCATGGAGGTCTTGCCTATGACTGCGGCCCCCGCGGCCACCAGCCTCGATGTCAGGGGGTCCATGTGGCCGGGCTTGTACTGGGCGTAGGGGGCCCCGAGTCTGGTGTGGAAGCGTGGGTGGTCCATGTTGTCCTTTATCGCTACCGGCACGTAGCCGAGGGCCCCCGGGGCGCCCAGGGCCTCCGCCTCCCCGGGCTCCACGCACTCCAGGAAGACGTTACCGGAGACCCCGGGGCCGCAGGCCGAGGCGCTCGCCTCCCTGACGAGGCTCCTCCTCTCTCCTGGGGGCCTCCGGAGGATTGGGGCGAGCCTCGAGGCCCACGTATAAGGCTCGGCCTCGCCTAGGATTTGCTCCCAGGAGCCTAGGAGTGGCCCGGGGGCGCCCTTGGGGAGGCTCCGCGCTATACGCGCCGCTATCTCGCCTGGGCCGAGCAGCCCCAGTCACCGTGGCCCATCGTGGCTGAGGGGTCGTTTTAGGGGTTGAGGGAGTGGGGCTCCACGCTAGGATCCCCCAGCAGCCTTGGCTGTGACCGCAGCCCTAACCGCCTCGTGCCTGAAGCAGGCGGCGTAGTGGCCCTTCTTTACCTCGACTAGGGGCGGCTCGGCCTTGGTGCATAGCTTGGCCCACTCCTCGCCCCTCTTGATTGCTTCCTCGTAGAGTATGCACCTGGGGTGGAACCTGCAGCCTGGGGGTATGTTGACGGGGCTGGGTACCTCGCCCTTTATCTTGATGTCCCTGAACTTGAGCCTGTTCCTGGGGTCGGGCTCGGGTATCGCCGCGACGAGGGCCTCGGTATAGGGATGTAGGGGCTCCTGTATGACGTCGTCTGCCTCTCCTATCTCCACTATCTTGCCGAGGTACATCACCGCTATCCTGTCGCAGACGTAGCGGGCGGTCGAGAGGTCGTGGGTTATGTAGATGAAGGATAGGCCGAGCCTCTCCTTCAGCAGGTTGAAGACCTCGAGTATCTCGGCCCTAATGGAGACGTCGAGCATCGAGACGGGCTCGTCGGCTACCACGAGGACTGGGTTCATTATTATGGCCCTCGCTATGGCGACCCTCTGCCTCTGCCCGCCGCTGAGCTGGTGGGGGTAGCGGTCTATGAACTCTGAGACGGGCGTGAGCTTCACCATCTCGAGGGCCCTCGATACCATCTCCAGCCTCTCGCTCTTGGTTTCCCCGATCTTGTGCACGATGAGGGGCTCCTCTAGTATGTCCCTAACCCTGAAGCGGGGGTTGAGGCTCCCGAAGGGGTCCTGGTAGACCATCTGGATGTCACGCCTGACGGGGTGGAATTGCTTCTCGTTGAGCTTGAATATGTCCACCATACCATCCTCGTCTATGGTGACGCCGCGCTTCTCAAGCTCCTCCGCGACCTCCTTGGAGGGCCTGAAGAGGGCCGAGCCGCCGGTTATGGGCACGAGCCTCAGGAGGGCCTTGCCCGTGGTGGTCTTACCGCAGCCGCTCTCACCGACGAAGCAGAATGTCTCGCGGCGCCTTATGTCGAATGACACCCCATCAACTGCCCTAACGTAGAGGCGGGCCCTACCCGTTATGGTCTCTATGAGGCCCCTCCTAACGGGGAACCAGACCCTCAGGTCCCTCACGTCGAGTACCTTCTCCCCCAACTCGGGCACCAGGGCTCACCTCCTCGCGTAGAGCCAGCACGCCACGAAGTGGCCCTTCTCGGCCTCGACCATGGGGGGCTCCTCCCTGTCGCAGGGCTCGAACCTCTTCTCACACCTCGGGTAGAACCTGCAGCCCCTCGGCGGGTTCCTGAGATCCGGGGGGCTGCCGGGTATGTAGATCAGCCTCTCCTTGGGCCCCCTGAGCCTGGGCACCGCCTTGAGGAGGGCCTGGGTGTAGGGGTGGAGGGGGTTCTCGAATACGGCGTCTGAGGGGCCGTACTCCACTATCTTACCAGCGTACATTATGGCCGTCTTCTCGGCGAGCTCCGCGATGACGGAGAGGTCGTGGGTTATGAGTATTATGCTCATCTTCTTCTCCCTATAGAGCCTCTTCATGAGGTTTAGTATCTGCGCCTGTATCACCACGTCCAGGGCCGTGGTGGGCTCGTCCGCTATGACTATATCCGGCTCTAGGAGTATGGCCATTGCTATGACGAGCCTCTGCTTCTGCCCACCGCTCAGCTCGTGGGGGTACCTCTCGAGTATCTCGGGTGGGAGGCCCACGTGCTGCACCATCTCCTCGGCCTTAGCCCAGGCCTCCTCCCTAGTCATGTCGGTATGGAGTAGGAGGGGCTCTATCACCTGGTCCCCAACCTTGAGGACGGGGTTGAAGGCGTTCATGGCCCCCTGGAAGATCATGCTGACCTTGCGCCACCTGACCTTCCTCCTCAGCTCCGCCTCGCTCATCTTGGTGATATCCATCCCGTCAATCTTGATGGAGCCCCCGACTATCCTGCCGGGCGGCGGTACGAGGCGTAGGATGCTCCAGGCCAGCGTGCTCTTGCCGCAACCACTCTCCCCGGCTATGCCCAGGGTCTCCCCGCGGTCGAGGGTGAAGCTCACACCGTCGACAGCCCTAACGACACCCCTGAGGGTGTAGTAGTACGTCCTCAGATCCGTTACCTCCAGTAAGGGCATGAGAGCCAGCCCCACGCCAGGCTCTGCAGGGCACTAGGCCCGAGGAGTCACCTAGAGGCCGGGCACATTAAAAATTTGGAAGCGTATAGAAGGGAAAAGAATGAGTCGGGAGAGCCCTGCGTCCCCTGTAAGGGCTCGCCTCGCTACTTCCTGAGCATGTAGGCGGCGGCGGCTATGATTATTATTATCACTATGACTGCCGTTACTATTGCGGCCGTTCTGGCCTTTGACTTGGTGGCGGTAGTCGTCGCAGCCGAGGTGGTGGTCGCTGGGGTCGTGGCCGTGGGCTTGCTGGTGGTCTTAGTGGGCGTTGGAGTCGAGGTGGTGGTCGTGTGTGTTGTCGTGTGAGTCGTGGTGGTCGTTGGAGATGTCGTGGTCGCCGGGGACGTGGTGGTTGGGCTGGTCGTCGTGGTAGTCGGGCTGGTCGTCGTCGGTGGTAGGAGTAGGGTCACGCTCTTCTGCGCGCTAGCTGGCACGCTGTAGCCGACGGGGTAGACGAAGATGTTGAGGTTGACAACGGTTCCAGGCTTGTAGTCGCTGGGTAGTAGCACTTCGAAGTGGCCTGGGCCTAGGTAGCTCACCTGGGCGAAGGTTGTACTGAAGGTCTTGGGGTTGATTATGACTGCGTAGACTATTACGTCGCTCTTGGTGGCGGGCTTGCCGTTCACCTTTACCTGCAGGTCAGCTAGCTTGGCGCCCTTGTAGAAGCCCGTGGTGTCGGGTATGTTAGCGGTCATGTCGACCTTCTTAGGTAGCAGCTCGCCGACCACCTGGCTCGGAGAGAATGGGAAGTATGTCCACCTCTTCAGGTATGCTACATCGTTGACAGCGTCGTACTTGTCTAGGTAGAACGGGCCTAGGGAGACTAGCATGTGGCCGTGGGCCTTGTAGAAGTTTATGAGGTTCTGCACCCTAGTCTTCCACTCATCCGTGGTTAGGAGGCCCATGTTTATGAGCTGCTTGACCCAGTCCGGTGGGTTGTTCATTGCCTGCTCGAGGTACTTGGCCATGAGGGCGCACTGCTTGCTCGAGATGAGGTGTATGCCTACCTTACCGCCGCTTCTGGCGTCCTGGTAGTCGAAGACGTAGGTACCATTGCCGTTCACGAAGAGTAGATCCATCGCTGCTATAAGCTCTAGAGGCCACGAGGTCCACGGGCTCATGGTATAGGCTATGTAGCCCGGATCTATGTGGTCATAGTTGGTGTAGACCGCTATGGCCGTGCTGTTAATTATCTTGAGGCCCACCAGGTTGGTCACCAGCGTGTAGTAGTCGTAGAAGAGCCTCTGCTCGTACCTCACATCGTTGGAGCCGCTGCTGGAGCTGTACTCTAGCAAGATCCAGTAGGTAGCCATGATGTCGGCCATGCTCATCTTGCTACCGTCGTGGAAGACGAACTTGGGCATATACTTCATGTTGTAGATTACCTCATTCTTGGCGGTCACGTTGGTCTTACCCGCCTGTGCGAATGTCTCCCACTTGTGATCCTTCGTGTTGTAGAATATTGCGTCGCCGGGCACCTTCACGGGGCCCCTGACGAGCTTCCAGGTTATGTGGTTAGCCGGGCTCCACCCCGTCTTGCCATCGGTTATCCTGTTCGTAACGCCAGGCCAGGTTATGGCCTCGACCACGGGCCTGCTGTAGAAGTCGGCGAAGCCGCCTATCGGGTTCCAGATCCAGCCGCTGGCGTAGACGTATCTGTTGCTGAAGGTTACGGTGGTGCCCTTGGAGTACTGTAGGTTGAGGAACGTGAAGACGTTCCAGGGGCTGGCCTTGGGGCTCTTTATGACGCCGCTTATATCGGAGCTGTAGACGTAGATGTCGAAGGTTGCGGCGACGAACACCCTGACGCTGTCGTTGATACCTAGATCCATGCCCTTGAGGAGGTAGTCCCAGAACTGCTTCTCGCTTGTGTAGTTGCCGCTGTCGAGCCAGGTGGCTAGCTTGTCTATCTCGGGGTTGCTGTAGGTCCAGTTCTGCGAGGGGGCCTCGGGCATGCTGCCCCATATGCTGCTGTAGAACCAGACGAAGTCGGCGTAGTCGTATGCAGTCATGCCGGTTATGCCCCAGCCCTCGGTGTAGAGCTGCCACTGGCACTGGGAGGCGTCGCCAGCGTAGACTATCTTGAAGGCTCCGGCGAAGTTCTTGTAGATCCTGTTGACGGTTATGCCTATGCTCTCGAGGGTGCTGGCGAGCATGTCGCCTATCTGCCTCCTCTCGTCCTCAGTCCTTATGACGAAGTTCACGGTGACTGGCTTGCCGTCGCTCCAGTACCACTTGCCGTCGCTACCCTTGTGGGCGCCCAGCTCCTGGAGGGCCTCCGTCATTAGCTTTATGCCCTCCTTCTGGCCGCCCTTCTTTATGATGTAGTTCCACTTGGCGAGCACGCTGAGGACGTGCGGGTAGTCTGGGTCGTAGGGGGTGAACCAGGTCAGCACGGGTATGGCGTAGCCCTTGTAGATGTTAGTCACTATGGCGTCCCTGTCGATCAGGAACTGGAGGGCGAGCCTGGCCTTGTGGTTGGCGAATAGGTTGGGGTGGCCGTCGGGGCACTTGGGGTAGGGGTTCACGAATATGTTGACGAGACCGCTCGCGGGAGTCGCAGCCTTGAAGCCTGCCTGGAGGAGCTTCGTGGCCAGGTCCCTGGGCAGGGCGAAGAGCCTGCCCTGCGTGGTGCCCGCCATTAGTGAGCCCACTGCGGCGTCATTGTCCTCTATCCTCTTTATCACGATGGTATTAACGTAGCCTGCATTAGCGTGGTAAGCCACTGCCACTGGCGGCAGTATCATGAGGGCCGCGAGGATTATTGCGGCGAGCAACCTGCTCATACTATCGTCCCCCAGTAGGGCCAGGGGATTTAGTTGGCCTGCCAGGTTTATATGTATAACGTACGCTTGTGGAGGAGACCCGCCTCCAAACGTTTTAGGGGAGGGTAATACAACTTGGGCCTCCCTTACCCGATTAGAGCCCCACTCACGCGATAAGAAGGGAATCCCCAGAGCCCCGCCAAGGCCCGAGGCCGAGGAGTAGGGGATGGGCACGTAGTAATGAAGAGGTGGAGCAGTGACATGGGGAGGCGGGGGTTACCTCTGCAGCTTCGGCGCCACGAGCGGCTCCACGGCCCTGCCTATTAGTAGGAACGTCGCCGAGAACACTACCAGCGCTAGACCCGGGAAGATGTACATCCACCACCAACCGTTCTGGACTGCGTGCTCGTCATAGGCCAGCTGCAGTAGTTTGCCCCAGGTTGGGGCTGTGGGGTCTCCGAGACCTAGCAGGCTCAGGCTAGCCTCTGCAACTATGATGCCGGGTATCGAGAGTACCGCTATGGCGAGGGTGTAGGGGAATACCTGGGGGAAGACGTGGCGGAAGACTATCCTCGACGTCTTTGCCCCCACGGCCTTAGCCGCCTCGACGTAGACCTGCTCGCTTATCTGGAGGGCCATGCTACGCACTACTATCACCGGCCCAGCCCAGAACAGCAGGATCATGAGGCCCGAGAGGCTTAGCATTGTCACCTTGTATACGTAGGAGATCACTATTAGTATCGGCAGGAATGGCAGGGAGAGGAATATGTCTGCTATCCTCATCATGATCTCTCCCCTGATGTCCTTCCAGTAGCCAGCGAAGCTGCCGTAGATGGCCCCTATGAATGTTGATGTAAAGGTTACGAGGAAGCCTAGTAGGAAGGCGTAGGGCAGGCCGAGTAGGAGGCCCAAGCCCACGGGCCTCGCCAGGGTGTCGGTGCCGGCTAGGCCGTAGCAGTTGGGGTAGGCTATGAAGTAGAAGTTGAGGCTCCCCCTGCTCTCTATCTCCCTCGCCTGGGCCGGCGTCATGCCGGTCTCGTTTATGAGGTACATCAGGCTTAGCCTGAAGGTGTACTTACCCTTCAGGGGCACCACGGTACCGTTAGGTGTGACCTCGGCGAAGAGGGCCTGGCCCGCTGGGACGGGCCTGTCGGTCTTGAAGGGGTTGGTGCCGAAGACCTTCTCCATCGACTTGCCGAGGGTCTGGGCTATCTGGCCCAGGCTGAGGGGGCCCGTGGCTACTATCGGGTACTTCGATATCGGGTAGGGCATCTTAACCGGGACCTGGACGGGCCTCCCGTGTACTATCAGGGTCTTGTTGAAGGTCGCCCCGCCAATGCGTATCTCAATCACCGACTTATTGCCGTACTGGCTCACGGGTATCGTCTGGTCTAGGAACACGAAATCCGTGCCGTCGGGCCTTAGGAGGTCTATGTGAATCTTGGCTTGGAGTATCTTCTTGCCCCCAGGCATCGTGAGGCCTAGGAGCATTGCTGAGTCGCTTGGGAGGGCGTCCCCCTTATAGATAAAGGACTTGTTATAGCTAATCGTGTAGTATTTGAATACGTATCTAATATTACCATATGATATGTTCATGGTCTTGGTCTTCACTACAGGCTTAACGTTCTGGAGGGAGAGCCTGACTGCTTGAGCCTTCTTCTTCACGGCCCAGCAGGGGGGCACGTGGACTGGGTACTTGTAGAACCAGTCGAACCCGGCTTGGTAGTGTTTCATGCCCTGCGGGTAGTAGGCTGCGAGGGCGTAGAGTGCTAGGACTAGCTGTATAACCAGTAGGGCCCAGCCTATCTTGCCGGCCCAGGGCCTGAGTGTGAGTAGGAAGGACTCCTTCCACTCCTCGAGGCGGAGCCTGAACCTCATCCAGGCCGTGCTCCGGACTGCCACGCCCATTCACCTCCATGCGGGCTAGGCCCTCTTGATCCTGGGGTCGAGTAGCGTGTAGAGTATGTCGAGTGTGAGCCTGAGTATGAGGTAGAGTAGCGTTGTTATGTAGGTGAGCTCCAGTACCACTGGGATATCGCCAGCGTATATGGCCTCCCAGTAGAGCCTCCCAAGCCCTGGCCAGTTGAAGACCAGCTCCGTTATTATCGCGCCGCTGAAGACGCTGAGGACTATGGCGAAGAGTACTATGGTGACTAGCGGGGGCGCCGCCGCCCTCATGACGTGCTTCCTCAGGACCATATTCTCGGGGAGCCCCTTCGCTCTGGCGACCGTTACGAAGTCCTCGTTGAATATGTCGAGGAATATGTTGCGGAGCCTGAAGGCGCTGTCCCCTATGCTCAGTATCGTTACAGTGAATACCGGGAGGGCCGCGGCGTCCACGAGAGTCTTTATGTCGTGGAAGTTCACGTTAACGTTCCACGGCTGCGGGAATATATGGTACTTCACGGTGAAGAAGGCTATGAAAACCATTGCGAGCCACCACCAGGGCATGCTCACGCTGAATATGCTCCACGCCACAACGGTGTTGTCTATCCAGGAGCCGGGCCTCCTGGCGGCCCAGAGAGCTAGGGGCACCGCTATCAGCACTGTAAGTGTGCTAGAGGTTGTGAAGAGCAGCACGGAGAATGGGACCCTCTCCAGGACTATGTCGATGGCGTTATGGCTCCCCTGCGTCGGCCAGTACCTCGTGGTTAGCACGGTCGAGTTCAGGGATTTGAAGCTGAGCAGATCCCAGAAGTACTTGAGGCTCCTCTCATACCAGGGCTTATCGAGGCCGTAGGCGTGGAACTCCTGCTGGGTGAGTATGGCGCGGAGCCTCTTGGGGAGGGCTGTGGCAATCTTCTGGGCCTCATCCACCGTGACCTTGCCCGATAATAGCTTATCCCTCTCCTCCTTCGTTAGGAGGCCCTGCTGGTAGAGCTTATTTATGAGGTCCGCGGCATCCTGGGGGGACACAGTGCCCTTGGCTATTCCTATAATTGTGTTCTGCGCGACGGTCAGCTGGTGGGACTGGGCCCTCATCTCCATCTGGACCGTCTGGAGGGCCTGGGACTTATAGAAGGTTGACATGGGCCCCGTGAAGATTATTGCTACTATCAGCGTGACGGCGGCTAGCACTATCACGAAGTTGATGATCTTAATGACGAGCCAGCGCACAGGCGACCACCACAGGGCCACTATGGTGGCCTGTAGCGGGGGGCTTCTAAATAAATTTACTCTCACAATGCGAGTTACCCGTGGGACCGGGGCGCGAGGGAGGCTCGGAGTGGCTCCTAGCCATGGCCGTGAGGGCGAGTGGCTCATCATAGGGCTGCCGTACTACCCGGTGGGCCGCCTGGGCGAGGCTGGCAGGACCCTCTTCTACGGCGAGGCCCACCTCTCAGTCACAGCGGGGGACCTGTACTTCTTCGCTCTAGCAACCCCCAAGGCGCCGCCGGGGGACGAGCCGGGCCCCGAGGCCCTGAGGCTCAAGCCCCTACTCCACCCAGGCGAATACGCGAGGAGGGCCATGGAGGTGTCTGAGAGAATCTTCGACGAGGCCAACGTTCCAGAGGCATCCTTCCACGTGGGCGGCCTTAAGGGGATGCTGAAGGCCGTCATAGCCCACCTCACGGGGAGGCAGGAGAAGAACCCCATAAGGGCGACCCCCAGGCTCGAGTGGAGGCTAGCCAGCGAGTACCTCAAGGGTATACTCAAGGTGAAACCCGGGGAGAGGCTCCAGGTCAACGGGCCGCTGCGCTATGTCAAAGTCGGCGTGAGACCCGGGGAGAGGGGCTTCGAGGCGGTCATATGGAGGAAGGGGAGGCCGGAGAGGTTCAGGGTCCTCGAGATACTCTCCAGGAGGAGCCCCGGCGTGGGTGAGGCCCTAGAGGCCCTCTGGAGCGGGGCGCGGCGCTAGGGAGGCGACCACGGAGTGGAGCCCATAATAGCTCCTCACCACGTTATACCCGGCTCGCCCCCCACGCCTACCAC
>JALWEW010000077.1 GCA_027039295.1 Acidilobaceae archaeon | reverse complement strand
GTTGTGGGGCGCCACTACTATGGGAACCTCTACGGCTGCAGGAACAGGAAGGCCCTCACCGACCCCAACGAACTCAGGGATATTGTTGTAAAGGCTGCTGAGATAGGTAATATGACACTCCTCGACGTTAAGGCGTGGAAGATAGGTGAGGGTGTGAGCGTCGTCGCCATAGTGCTCGAGAGCCACATAACGATTCACACATGGCCCGAGTACGACTTTGCCACTGTCGACGTCTACTCTTGCGGGAGCCACACGGACCCAGAGAAGGCCTTCAACTACATTGTGGGCAGACTCTCACCTGAGAGGGTCGTGATGGGCGCGGCTGATAGGTCGCTGGAATAGGCAAGCGGCGCTGGGCGCTTGAGCTACCGGGCGCCCAGCGTCCGTGGGATCGACGGCCCGCGTTCATGCTTAGCCCTCTTTGTACACATACCTTAAATGCACGAGCTCGGAGGCCTATCCTCTCGCTATATTCCCCGTCGTCCTAGGGGACCCCGCCAACCAGCAGCTTCATCAGGTAGACCGCGATGACCCCCCCTATAGCTAGGGCCAAGAGTCTGAGCGTCGATACCAGCTTGTTCTCGCCGCTCACTATGGCTAGGTAGTAGCCCAGGAGCGCCGAGAGCGCCGTCCCCACTGATAGGCTCACGTAGTACGCCGTCCTTATCCCGGCTAGCCCCGCAGCTGAGGCGAAGTACGGAAGAGCCACTAATACCGGGAAGGCCACTGCCCCAAGGCCGCTCCATAGTGCCACGTAGATCGGGATCAGCCTCGCCATTTCAGCGTAGACGGTACCCTCCAGGCTCCTGGCCATGCTTCGTTCGATCTCCCTCAGCTCCCTTAGCCTCTCCGCCCTCTCAGACAGGTATACCCCTATGACACCACTGAATAGCCCCATCGCCAGACCGCCGCCGACGATGCTAAGGCCGAGGAGCTTGGGGTCCGCCGTAGAGGCGTAGCCGCCCACGCTGACCCCTAGTGACGCCAGGAGGCTGTCGAATGCGTTCGTGACAAACATTCTCCTGGCAATGGATCTGACATCCCTCGAGTACCTCGGCAGAGACCTAAAATCCCTGACCAAGCGTTTTATCCACTCGAGGAGCTTCAACCCATCCGGAGCCCTCTCCCGTAGGAGCTTGAGGGTAGGGTTTTCTCTCTTGCGCCCAAGGCCCTTGGAGGCTCTCTTGGGGGCTCGCGTAGCATTCGTCAAATACCTCAGTGATACTTATCCTAACGCCGAATGAGATTTCTACTGCTACAGATTCTACGGTGAGGAGTGTGACGGAGGCCCTAGAGCTACGTGAAACCTCGTCAATGCCCCTGGGCGATTATGCCATACTACTCATTGATATAGAGAGCGGCGAGCTGCTCGACCACACCCGCCTGGGGGGCCTTGACTGGCACCTAGCTTACCGAATAGCCGCTGAAGCCTGGGAGAGGCTTGGGAGGTGGGGGGAGGCCTGGCGCGAGCTGGGTAGGCCCCTAGAAGTTGACGTCACGCTAGATGAAGGCTACGTCAAGTTGATAGCCGATTGGGAGGCTGGCCTTCTGAGGGTGCTCGTGAGCAAACACACAGGTCTCGCGCTTCCCCCCTCCCCTTAGCGCCTCCCTCCAACGTAAGCTATGGCCTCAATCTCAACGTCTGCGTTCAACGGTAGATTCGATACCTCTACGACAACACGCGCTGGCGGCACACCCTTAAAGTACTCCGAGTATACCTCGTTGAACTCGTGGAACTTGGATATATCACGAATATAGACTGTAACCTTAACCACATCATCTATGCTGGCTCCAGCCGCCTCGACTATGGCCTTCAAGTTCTCCATTACACGCTTAACAGCCTCCCTGAAATCGCCCTTTACAAGCTCCCCGCTCGATGGGTCAATCGGTATCTGACCTGACACGAAGAGGAAGTCCCCGGCTCTGACTGCCTGGCTGTATGGGCCCACCGGTCTTGGGGCTTTGTCCGTGAACACGGCCTCCTTAGATGCCTGGCTGACACTCATGATCAAACCACCATTAGGACACAATAATGCGAGGGGTATATTTAAAAACTCAAGCCGGCTCAGGTATTGATCATCTAGAATGCCTCGATGAACGCCTTAGATGGCTCGAGTGCCGCGGCGCTGGCCGCCTGTTCCCCTCTACGAATCTCGCTGGCGCCTGCTCTGCTATGAGCTTCACCGAACCGTTTACCCTGATAATCTTTAACACTTCATCCATTATCTTAGCCCCACACGCTGGGCACTTGTAGTACCTCACTATTCTCCTCTCGTTGCCTACCCGCTCTACCTCCTGCACGTACACCATTGGCACCTTACAGTTTGGACACAGCACCACCGACTTCGGCATCGTGGTTACACCCCTCTGCATTAGCGCGGCTCCTTCGGTGGGAGGCGTCCCTGCCTTTCCGCGTCCATCCAGGGCATCTAGGGTGCATGGGGACCCTATAAAGGATTGGGCCGCATAGAGCGCGGGCTGGCCTCCCCGGTTACTCCTGACGACGCGTGTGCTCTGGTTCTTTTAAACCCGTGCAACGTGACAGTCTCTAGGTGCCGATTAATGGCCAGGGTAGGGGATGTAATGCGTAAGCCAAGGGCAGTAGCGTACCCCAATACGCCCCTGCTGAGCGCCAGGGCTGCATTCAGATCTACGGAGGAGCGCGTGATACCAATCGTTAAGAGTGATGTCGATGAGAGGCTCGTCGGCTTCCTGACAAGGCTAGAGGCGATAATACCCACTAGCGCTAAGAGCAGGCTTAGGGCTATAGACGTCGCCAGGGATTACCCCATCCTAAGGCCCGACGACGACCTCTCCAAGGCCTATAGGGTAATGGTTGAGCACCGTGTCTGGGGCGCCCCCGTCGTTGACGATAGCGGGAAACTGATAGGAGTAGTGACTATGGCCGATATAATTAGATACCTCGTGGACCAGGGCTATCTACCTAGATCGGAGACTGTCTCGGAGATAGTGACTACCGAGGACCTCGACGAGTACATAGTGACCCCCGACACTAGGATAAACAAGGTGTGGAGCAAACTCGTGCTCCGGGCATTACCGGGCCTCATAGTTGTTAGGAGTAGGGAGGATCCCAGACCCATAGGCATTATAACAGCCTTCGACCTCATCCGTAAGGGTAGGTGGAGGTTCCACCGCGAGATAGAGGCGGGTAAGATAGTCACCCCAGCCAAGGTGTCGAGGATCATGACCCGTGGAGTAGTCGTTGCAGGGCTCGATAGCAGGGTAGAGGACGTTGCACGCGTCATGGCCGAGAACGACTTCACAATGCTACCGGTA
>JALWEW010000076.1 GCA_027039295.1 Acidilobaceae archaeon | reverse complement strand
GGTTAAGGGCGCGTTGAAGAGTCTACTAGTTAGGAAGCTGAAGTGCGTGGGGGATAAGGGTAGGGCTAGCTGTGGCGGTGATACATGTTCCTGCCTATGCTGTCTCTTGGGGGCTGAGACCGGTGGTGAGGGTGCAAGCGCCCTTCAGGTGACCGACCTCTATCCCCTACTGCTACCCGCGCCCAGCGCTGAGGTGGGGGTAGTCTATGTCACGAGTCCTACATTACTTTCCTACGCGGCCTCTATCCTCGAGGCCGCGGGCCGGGGGGAGGAGGCAGGTGCCCTCAGGACCGCCGCTAAGCTGACTGAAGAGGGGAAAGCTGCGGCGTCTTTCGAGCCCCCCAATGGTAGTGTGTATCTGGGCCTTGAGAGGATTGAAGCTGAAGATAATAGAAGCGAGTTAAAGAGTGCGTTAGAGAAGCTAACTGCACTCTACAAGGGCCTCCATCCTCTCTATGAGACTCTTGATCCCCTAGATAGGAGCCTTGTTGTGCCTGAGGAGGATGCTGTGAGCATAGTCGAGTCCCTCCTCCACCGCGTGACAAGGGTGAGGCTTGACAGACTGACCAAGACTGCGGGTGAAGGGTTCCTGTGGACAGAGGAGTACCTACCTTGGGGCACCCTGCTGGTTGGTGGCATAGCCGAGACCGGCTTCCACTCCAGCCACTGCGAGGCATGTGGCCTCTTGAAGGGGAGGAGTAGCATCGATGTATTCGTGGAGCTACTCAAGAAAGCAGGAGTTTACAATGGGAAAGTAGCATACATAGTCATAGGAGGCAAGGAGAGCGTGGGAGGAGGCCTGGTCAAGCTAGCAATCCGCTAACAAGGGGGGTGCTGATGGTGACGGGTGACTCGGTGGCTCTGGCGCTAGAGCATGCTCTTAGGATTAAGGAGGCTGCTGAGAGCGTAGGGGCTGGTGGGAGGGGGTTCAGGCGTAGGGCCCGTGACCTCCCCAGCCTAGCCCTGAGCGCGGGACTAGTTCCAGCCCTCACATTCTACCTCTCGAAGGTCGAGCGTGGGGATCTACTAAGCGAGGCGCTAGAGCTCCTGAGGGGCTCGAGGAAGCCTGAGGAGGCGGCCAAGAAGCTGGGGGGAGAGCTGGGCGATAAGGAAGGGGCCGGCTACACCATCATGCTGGCGGCTATAGCCGTGGCGGCTGAGGCCCTGGCGGGGGTAAGCCTCCTAGCCGGAGGAGGAGATCCTAGAATATCCCTCGCTCAAGGCTTGAGGAAGCTCCGCGAGAGGGCGGGTGAGGAGAGGAGGTTACTGAGGATCCTTCAGCCCTACCTCACGGAGCTCAAGAAGCTCGCAGACGCCTTTTTTGGGTGACGAGTATGGTGAGGGCAACCAACGAGTGGCTGGCCTCTCATGGCCTCTCACCCTCCTCAAAGACGGAGCCCCTCAGAATAGCTGTGCCGGTAGCAAGCGTCATCTTCGAGTCATATACACCCTACATGGGCGGCGACTTCCAGACAGATCACTATCAGGAACTTGAGGCTCCCCCGGGAGCAGGTTACCGTATTTCCAGGAGCGCGTACATGACCGGGTATCCAACGGCGAAGAGCTTGTTAGGCAAGATGAGGTGGCTAGCCAGGGTCACAGTCGCACAGGCCCTATGCCTCACAAGCCACAGGGAAGCCGAGACAAGCGATAAAACGGTGGTAGCCTGGATCAAGCCTGCCAAGCAGAAGAAGCCCCTAAGGCTAGGCCTGCTACCCCTCATCTTTGGCTCCGCGGAGGGGCTCGACGGGAGGGGCAGAGTTAGATGGAGGGGCCTGGCCAGGCTAGTCCTAGAGCCCCAAGGCCGCATCCTCGCAACGAGAGGCCCAGACCAGCTGGTCGACGGTGACTACGTGACTGAGGATAGGCTGATGGGTGTGAGGCGCAGGCGCGGCAGGCTCGAGCCCAAACTTTACCCCACGCGCTTCGCACTACTAGCCATGGGTAAAGAGGAGCTTAGGGGTTCAAGGCTCATAGTCAAAGGTGCAAACCTCTACCCGATAAAGCCCAGGCTGGCATCATTCAGGGCGGCCCTCTACATGGAACCTCCCGAAAGGCGGTGTCCCCAGCAGGACGCCTCGAGCGAGTGCCCAGAGCTCCTAAACATTAGGGTAGACATGGAGGACGTAGAAGCCTTCACAGCCTCCCTCCTCATAGCGGCCCCACTACTCCTAGGCCTGGGCAAGGGGTCCACGAGGGGCTTCGGCAGGTTCAAGCCGACAAACGCCTGCGCCAACCTACTCCACGACGTATCAGAGAGACTCAAGGACTTCTGTACCCACCTCAGGGGACTCCTAAATTCGAGAACAAGCGCCGAGTCTAGAGAGGAGGCCCTAAAGGATCTCCTGAGGGACCTCGTAGTCCTAGCCTGGAGGGCCCTGGGACGTGAAGGAGAGCCTAGGATCTGCAGCTTCTGCGGGCCTCATAGGCCGTTAATACCCAGGATCTACGTAGACCAGGACGTGATCCTAGCAAGAGTTGTGCGCAAGAGCTGGCGTGGGATCCACTCCAAAATGGGCTTTAGGGATAACACTGCAGCACCCGTGAACGAGGCGCTAGCCGCCATAGGTTATGCATCGCTGAAGCTATCCTGGAAGACCGTGGCGAGCCCCTCAACAAGGCCCCACACGAGGCCAGGCCTAGACCTACACACATGGCCGCTAGGCCTACCTAGGCACCAGAAGTTCCCTGGAAGATGTAAGTGCGGTGACGAAGAGGTGGCGCCGGAGGACAACCCACTAAAAACAGGGTATCTGGTAGGTAGGAGGCTAGCCCTCAAAGACTTCATCCTAACTACAGAGGAGTGCGTTGAGGAATACTCAGGGAGATACTCAAAGGTAGTATCCTGGGAGAGTATGGGATTCGATGAAGAGGCGAGGAGACAGTCCATGCTAATAGCGTTTCCCCTACCCTCTAGTGAAAGCGATATAGTAGATGTGGCAGTAATCATGTTTCCAGCTGCTGACATTATAAGCCTTCTAGGCGATGAAAGTGACAGGCATCTATACCACGCAGGTCCCCACCAACCCGCCTCACAGGCAAAGCCATGCCTAGAGCCCGTGATTAGCGTGAGCTACGCGGCCAAGAAGGGTGGCATTATCGAAGGGAAGCGGGCAGGCATCCATGGGATTGGAACACTAGATTTAAGTGAATGTAATAACTATCTAACCCTCCTCAGGGATCATGCTTTCAAGATGTTCCTAGACGCTCTAGAAAACATATAGGGGTGAGAGCTTGAAAGCCTGGAAAGCTATGACGGCTGGAGGCCCTCTCCTCAAAAGCCTCTCGGATAGTATAGACC
>JALWEW010000075.1 GCA_027039295.1 Acidilobaceae archaeon | reverse complement strand
TCCTTGAAGCCCATGGCCTCCAGCTCCTTGTACCACGGGAGGCCCGTGACCTTGTCGGCCCAGTCCTTGTAGAAGGAGTGCTTCACGTGCTCGAAGAGTGAGACCTGGTACTCGGCGTAGCTGTTGGTGACCAGCCTGCCGCGGAGAACTATGCCGGGCTTGATTATCCTCTTCCTAGCGGCCTTATCTATGCCCTTGTAGAACTCCTCCCACTCGACGCTGCAGGTCTCGTCCCACGCCCCGCAGCCGCCTATCGAGGCGTACTCCTCCGGGTCGTCGAATAGGCCGCCGCTCCCAACCGCCCCGACCGTCGAGACCGAGGGGTTGGGGTGGTAGCTGGTGCCGTTCTCCGCGTAGTTGTGCCTCTCGATGTAGAAGTTGTAGAGGTCGCTGAGCGCGGAGTACATGAACTTCGCCCATGCCGTGAGCTTCACCAGCCTGTACATGTAGCCCATCAGCAGGTAGTCCGAGTTAGTCAAGTCGGTCCCTATGCCGCCGGGTATCAGCGTCGAGGGGTGGCTGTGCCTGCCATAGAGGAGCACGCCAGCCTCCCTGGCTATCCTCTGGAACTTGACTGCGAGCTGCCAGAGCTTACCAGTTATCGGGGTGAGGGCGTCCATTATATCGGCTATCCTCGTGAAGCCGTGCACATCCCTATGCTCCGCCAGGGTGTTCAGGGCGTCCTCGTAGACGCTCTTCGTCATCAGCCTCACGACGGGGCTGCTATAGTCGGGGCCCTCGAGCATCACCAGGATTATCGTATGGTCGTAGACGTGGTCGGTGACAGCGAACGCCATGTTACGCAGGGCCACTCCTAGGGGCGTGGGCGCTACGCCATAGACCATATCAGTGGCTATCACATCGGCGTTAGCGTGGCTCGCACCGCAGACGCCGCAGATCCTGCTCGTTATATGCGGCAGGTCCTCTGGGGGCCTGCCCAGCGAGAAGACCTCGAAACCCCTGAACATCGTCACGAAGCTCCTGACGCTATCCGGTATCGCCCTCCTCCTCGCCGTGTCCACGACCACCCTCAGGCCGAGGTGGCCCTCGATACGGGTTATGGGGTCTATGATCATCTCACGCAGTACCACAACTCACCACCCCACGCGAAACCCAAATCCATATATGGGGAAAAGCCGGGAGCCTAGCCACCGCCTGCACCCCCAGCCCCCACGATGCCCTTGCGCACCAGCCTCTCGTACCAGAGGGGGTGCTCCTCCTTCACGCGCTTCAGGGGCATCCTCCCGTTGATGTAGGTTGGATCCATGGGGAAGACTGTCGGTAGGAAGTGGGTGTAAGCAATGTGGACCATCAACAGGAACGTGACCGCTAGCACCGCCTCCTTCGTGTGCATGACCCAGAGGGCCCCGTTGAGCGCGCCGGGGCCGACGACGCTCATTATAGCGCCCGGGATGCCGAGGACGGCTATGCCCCAGTAGACGCCCCAGTACTCGAAGAGCTGCTCGCAGTCATACTTATCAACCAGGGGGCGCTCCACGCCGCGCTTGATGGTCCACGCGAGCCTCTTGAGGAGGTTCTTGTAGAACCTTATGGTGTAGAACTGGAGCATTGGGTACTCCTCCATGAGGCTCTTGCCGGCTAGCTTGTCGAGGAGCATCCTCGTTAGGTAGTAGGTGAAGTGGAGTATGATCAGGACGCCCATTGCCCAGCCCGTGACGACGTGTATCTTCACGTAGAGGTCCCTACTCGGCATTAGGTACTTCCAGTAGGGGTCGTTCGCGAAGTACATGGCGAAGCCCGTGAAGGCCACGATTATGAGTGTGATCATCATCCAGAGGTGCTGGATCCTCTGCCAGAGCGTGAACCTGAGAACCCAGACGTCCCTCCTGCCCTCCTCGCTCTTGTAGTAGAGGCGCCACTTGCGCTGGTTCCTGGCCTCGGCGGCGAAGTGGCCTAGGGACCACCAGGTACCCACGATTGCCACGAGTATTATCAGGACGTCGAAGGTTGGCGAGAGGAAGTCCCTCCACCACACGCTGCTAAGAAGCCGCGGGTGCTCTATCGCCTGGAAGAGCTGGCTGATGCCGTGCTCGTGCATCAGGGGAATCCAGGCTAGCACGTAGACGAATGCCCAGCTAACACCCACGACTATGGCCACAGCTACTAGGTTGGTTACTAGGTAGGCCGTCCAGAGCCTGGAGGTGGATCTCACTGCTCCCCCTCACCCCCCGGCGCTGGGGCCTCCGCCTCTGCCGGCTTCCCCTCGGGCCCCGAGGACCTGAGGTGCGCCCAGACGCCGGCGATCACACCGGCAGCCGCTATGGCGCTCGCCCCTATGATGACCTCCTTCTTTAGGACCTCGACGGAGGACTGGACGTAGGGTAGCTTCTGGTAGAACGGCTCGAAGGAGTCGGTGAACCCGGGCTCGGTGCAGCCTATACAGACCCCCCCGGTCCTCGTGGGGCCGCCCACGCCGTTGACCCAGCCCACCTTGTTCCAGGGGCAGTGGGATATGGGGCCCTTGCAGCCGACGGCGTAGAGGCACCTGGCAGTGTTCTCGCCGGGGTACTTCCTGAAGTCGCCTGCGGCGTACCACGCGGCCCTCGGGCACTGCTCGTGCGTCGTCTTCCCGAAGATGTAGGTCGGCCTCCAGTACTCGTCGAGCGCTGGCAGGGGGAGCTTGCCGAGGGCCCATAGGACCATGTGCGCTATCACCCTCAGCTGCCCGTTGCCGTTCGCCGGGCACCCGGGCACCGCGAGGGCTGGGCGGCAGTCGGGCCTGACCTCGCCGGGGCCCAGGGTGCAGCGGCCGTAGGCGAACCTCCTGAAGGGCTCGGCCTCGGGTACGAGGTCTATGAAGCCCTTGAAGCCCCTCCTCTTATCGGGGAAGAACCCCACGGCCCCCGTGGGGCTGGGGCTCCAGCCGCCCCGGGACCACTTCTCGAAGAGGTCGTACCCCATGCTCTTCATGAAGTCGCCCTCTATGACCTTGTTAGCTACTAGGCCGCCGTAGGAGGCGCAGTTGCCTATCGATATCACGGCCACGGCCCTCTTGAGCAGCCTCCTTATCCACTCGGCGCAGCTTACGGGCTTGCCGTTCTCCTCGCCTATGTAGCAGAAGTAGTCGACCTCCGAGGGCACCCCCCCGACTCCGTGCTCGCTTAGTATGCGGCTGTCAACTGGTATGCTGCCCTCTATCACTAGCACGTAGGGGTCCAGCTTGCCCTGGACGGCGAGCCTCAGCACGTCTATCGGGCTCGTGAGTAGTATGCCCGGGTTATAGCCGAGCTTCAGGAATGTCTCGAGGGTCCTGCGGAGGGGGTCACTCGCGGGCAGGCTCTTAATGAAAGCCTCGAGCTCCTCCGGGGTCATGGAGCGGAGCTTCTCGGCGTAGCTCGGCGTCTTCTCGCCCCAGCTAAGCATAACGGTCTCGTGGTAGAGCAGCCTCACGGTACCGGGGCCCACCGTGTGGCTCATGCCCCCTAGGACGGCTATCAGGTCTGGCTCCGTCGCCTGGATGAGCGCCGTGGTGTTCCCAGCGCAGTCCTGGGCCTCGAACCATATGATATTAACGTGGCCAGCCTTCACCTCGTCCATGGCAGCCTTTACTACCCTGGACCAGTCGAGCGCCGCGAAGAGGGCGCCTGTCCCGAGGAGCTTGAGGAACTCCCTGCGTGTTACGCTCACTCCCCGGCACCTTCCACTGGCTTCCCACAAAAATATTTACAGAAACCCCATGGAAAAGTATATATTTCATATGATTATATGTGAGGATAATGATACTGTGACGGTTACATTAGAGCCCGATACATCTGGTGCACGCAACAACCGGGCGCCAGGCATGCTTCATGGCAGCTTTTAAGCTTTTCATGTAGTCGATATGTACGGGGCAAGCCTCTTGCCTGACCAGGACGGCGAGTGCGACCCCACTGAGGTGCTCGAGAAGCTCGCGAGAGTCCTCGGGAGCGCGGAGTGGAGTAAGTGGCTCACGGACACCATGCAGGCCTTCGCCGTGGCCCTCACTGGGGTCTCGGAGAGGAGGATGATCGACGTCGTGGCCTCACTCTTCCTGGCTCAGGCGGGTAGTAGCGTGTACGCCGCCTCTAGGATACTGGGCAAGGGCGAGGAGGAGGCTCTGAGGGATGCCCAGGAGGCTCTCTGCAGGATCTACAGGGCCTCGCTGGAGCTGCTCAGGGAGACCTACGCCACGGGCACCCTGGAGGACCGCTACAAGAGGGCCCTGAGGGAGCTCGTGGGTGGTGAGGCTTGAGCCGCCCCGAGGCCAGGGGGCCGGAGGAGTATAGGAGGGAGCTGAAGGAGGAGCTGCTCGAGCTGGCCAGGGCTATCAGGGAGCTTACGAGTAGCATCGAGTCGATTAAGAGCGAGATAATCCACGCCGTTGAGGACGCCCTTGGGGTCCCCCTTACCCCTGAGACCCTCAGGATCATGAGGCTCTACAGCTTCCGCGGGCCCCGAGAGGAGGACGCTGAGGCCCTGAGGAGGCTCGTTGCCCGCTATATGGGCCTCGAGGAGGGGGTGGATGTGGTTGAGTACCTCAAGAGTCTTAGTGGCGGTGGTCCCGGATCTAAGCGAGCTGGGTGGGAGGAGCGTACTAGAGATGGTGCTGGAGAGGGGTGACTCCTACACCATCGGCGAGTGCAGGGTTATCGAGGCCGACGTGGACGCCCTAGCACTCATCGACGAGGCGAGGCGGCACGGCGCCGGGGAGCTGGTGCTGGTAGGCCCCCGCCACAGGGAGGGGAGGAGCCCCGGCCTCTACGAGCGCCTCGTTACTCCCGGGCCTCGGGATAGGAGCGTTGAGGAGCTTGTGCTTGACATAACGGCGAGCCTCACGGGCAGCCTCAAGCTCGCCCACGTGGAGGCGGCGCTGCGGGCCCTCTACGACAAGCCCTTCCGGGTTGTGGAATGCGAGGCCCGGGGGGAGGACTGTAGGGGGCTACTCGAGGAATGGCTGAGGAGGACGTGCGGGGCTCCCCGGGGCCCTGCGTAGCCGTTGTTGGCGTAGGCAACACTCTGTTCGGCGACGACGGCATAGGCTACTGTATTGTAGAGGCACTAAACGCCCTGGAGGCCGCCCATCAGGGGCGCCTGAGGCTCGAGGCTCTCGAGAGGCTAACGCCCGGGAGCATCGACGTGTTGGACGGGTGCGGGTACGCCGTGTTCGTGGACGCTTACCACCCCGACGCCATGCCCCACGGGGCCGACGTTGCCATAGTTGAGGTGGACCCGTCGAGGCTGGAGCCCCTAGACGCTAGCGTCTACATTGAGGGCCTCGACCCCCATGGAGTCGACCCCCTGGGCCTCGTGGTCCTGGCGCGCTCCGCGGGCGTCTTCGGGGGCAAGGCGTGGATCGTAGGCGTTAGGGCCTCCAGGGTGGAGTTCGCCAGGGGCCTCTCAGAGGACGCCCTGGGGAGGGTTGCTAAGGCTGTTGAGGCGCTCCAGGCAATCCTGGAGAGGCTGGGCCTCCGCCTGGACCCGAGCCCGGGGGCTGTGGCGGAGTGGGTCAGGAGGCACTGCCTAGGGAGCCTCTAGCGTTCCTGCGGTGGCGGAGGCCACCATGACTTGGCCTACAGCTATACCGCCGTCGCCTGGGGGTAGCTTTGTTTGGAGCCTCAGCTCGAGGCCGTGCTGGGCGAGGGCGGAGCGGAGGCCCCTGATTATGTAGGTGTTAACGGCGGCCCCCCCGGTGGCGTAGACCGGCCCCTCGAGGCCGCGGGCAGCTAGGGCGGCGGCCTCGCCTAGAGCCCTGCCCAGGGCGGCCTGCACGGTCAGCGCGATATCGCTGACCGGGACCCCCTCCTCGATGGCGTTTATAGCCCACTCCAGGAGGCCCGGCGTATCTACGACCAGGCGGCCCTCGCGCTGGAGGATCCTCGGCGTGTAGCCGTGGTCCCTCCCGCCCCTGGCCGCGGCCTCGAGCTTCATGGCGGGCTCGCCCTCGTAGTCCCTGTGGTGCTCTACCCCCAGGAGGGCTGAGAAGGAGTCGAGGGTCCGGCCCATGCTCGTGGTCAGGGGCTCGCTGGCGCTGGAGGCCAGCCTGTAGGCTATGAGTGCCTCCCGCTCCCCGTAGGGGAGGGTGTCTAGGAGGCCCCTACGCCTCAGGAGGGTCGTGACCTCCTCCTCGGCGTAGCCCGCTGATGCTAGGAGCCCTATGAGGGCCCGCGTGCACCACACCACCGCCCTCTCGCCCCCGGGTAGCCTGAAGGGGTGGAGGCTCGCGGCCCTCTCGAAGGACTCGTATGAGGCTCTGAGCACCTCGCCACCCCATATGGTGCCGTCGGGCCCGTATCCCGTGCCGTCTATCGCTACTGCGACCCTAACTTCGCCGGGCTCCACGCCGTCCTCAGCCATGGCGCTTGCCGCGTGTGCGTGGTGGTGCTGGACCTCGACTAGCTCCGCCCCATACTCCTCGGCGAGCCTCGCCGCCAGGGGCCTGTTATGGTAGGCTGGGTGCATGTCCACGCCCACGACCCTGGGGTGGAGGTTGTAGACGCGCATGAACCACCTTAGCTCGCCCTCCAGCTCCTCGAGTTGTCCGGGCTGGTCCGCGTCGCCTATGTACTGGGTAGGCACCACCTTATCCTCGAAGGCCACCGCCCCGGCCACCTGCAGCTCGGCCCCCACAGCGCAGGCCTCCGGGAGGCTCGCCCTCACCCTGATCCAGGCCGGAGCGTAGCCCCTCGACCTCCTTATCATCGTGAGCTCTCCGTCGGTGAACCTCACCACGCTGTCGTCGACTCTATGGACTATCTCCCTGTTGTGGGCCACTATGTAGTCAACTATCCCCCTCAGCTCGCGTAGCACGCAGTCTAGGCTCGTGCACATGGGCCTCCCGCGCCTGTTGCCACTAGTCATTATCAGGAACTCGTCGTCGACCGCCTCTAGTAGGAGGGCCTGGAAGCCCGTGTAGGGCAGCATAACGCCGATAGTATCGAGGCCCGGGGCGACGAGGCTTGACACCCCGCCTCCCCGCCTCTTCGGTAGGAGCAGTATGGGCCTCTCAGGCGACTCGAGGACCCTGCAGGCCCCCTCGTCCACGACGGCTATCCGGGAGGCCACGCTGCAGTCCCTAGCCATGAGGGCGAAGGGCTTCGTGGGCCTATGCTTCCTCCTCCGCAGCTCCGCCACTACCCCGTCGTCCGAGGCCAGCGCCGCTATGTGGAAGCCGCCGACCCCCTTGACGGCTAGTATGGAGCCCCCCTCTATCGCCCTGGCGGCCCATTCAACCACGTCCCCGACCTCGAGCCTCCTCCCCCTGGAGTCGTACACGTAAGTCCTGGGGCCGCACCGCGGGCAGCTTATTCCCTGGGCGTGGAACCTCCTAACGTTGCCGGGGTCCCCGTAGTCCCTAGCGCAGTCGGGGCACATGGGGAAGGCCCTCATGGAAGTGTTCTCCCTGTCATATGGCACGTCATACATCATCGAGAACCTGGGGCCGCACCAAGCGCAGCTGTTCCAGTAGTAGCGGTAGAACCTTGAGGCGGGGTCGTGTATCTCCCTCAGGCACTCCCTGCATATCCCTATGTCGGGGGGTATCATGCTCCTCCTACTCAGCCTCCTCTCGCTCTTGAGTATCCTGAACTCGGGGAAGCCCTGGGGCTCCACGCGTTCGACGCTCATCTCCTCGATGCGCGCTGGCGGGGGCTTCTCGGCCTCGAGCCTCTCGAGGAACTCGCTTATACGCCGGGGCTCGCCTTCTACGTGGATCTCGACCTCGCTCCCGCCAAGGTTTACCACGTACCCCCTCAGGCCCACGCTGCGGGCCAGCCTGTAGATGAAGGGGCGGAACCCCACTCCCTGCACTATACCGACTACCCTTATCCTCGCGGCCTCAACCCTCAACCCTAGACCGCCCGCCCCTCCCCTCTAGCATATCCTGGGGACTATCTCGCCGCTGGGGGGCTCGACTATCCTGTACCCCCCGGTTACGCTCTCCGCTACGACCCTCCCGGCGTAGCGTGGATCCTTGGCCTCGTGGACCGTGGCTACTATGGCTGCCTCCTCGTAGCCGAGGGACTTTATGAATGAGAGCACCTCCTCGGCGAGGCCCCCATCGACCGCTAGGACCGCGACGCCCTCGCTCGCGAGGCTCAGGGGGTCGACGCCGAGCATCTCAGCGTACTCCCGGACCTGCTCCCTCACGGGGACCCTGTACTCCTCGAGCAGTATCACAGTCCCCGTCTTCTCGGCCCACTCGTTCAGGGTCATCGCTAGCCCCCCTCTAGTCGGGTCGCCGGCGCCGTGGATGGCGTGGCGGTAGCGCTCGAGGAGGGGTAGCATGAGGCCCGTGAGGGGCTTAACGTCGCTCTTCACGTCGAACTCGACGCCGAGGGTCCTCTGGGCCGCGAGTATGGCGGCCCCATGGTCGCCCAGGTAGCCGGTCACTATGACCTTATCCCCGGGCCTGATCTCGCTGTCCCTTATGGGCTTGCCCTCGACTAGGCCTATGCCAGCGGACGCTATCACAACACCGTCCAACTGGCCCTTGGGCATGACCTTGAAGTCGCCCCCTATCAGGGCTACTCCCTCGCCTGTGAGGGTGGATATGTAGCTCTCCAGGATGCCGGCGAGGTCATCCATCGGGAAGCCCTCCTCAACGACGACGCCGTCAAGCGCTGCCAGGGGGCGCGCACCAGCCATGAGGAGATCGTTTATCGTGCCCGAGGCGGCGAGCCTGCCGAGGTCGCCGCCTGGGAAGCGGAGGGGTTTCACCGTGTAGGTATCGATGGTGACCGCCATGTAGCGGTCCCCCCCTAGGGGTATGAGCGCCGAGTCGTCGAGCTCGTCGAGGCCCGTGCCGCCCTCGACGCTCCAGTACTCGCGGGGCACCCTGCCCCTGATGAGGCTCCTTATGATGTCGCTCGTCTCCTTGCCGCCGGCGCCGTGTGCTAGGGTCACGTACTTCCAGAGCCTCACGAACCAGCTCACCGGGCCCCGCCTCCGGTGTAGTACTCCCAGAGGCTCTGGGCCTTGCCCTCCAGGTCCTCTATGAACTCCTGGAGGGCGGAGACCAGCTCCTCGGCCCTATCCTCCTTCAGCACCTCTATGACCACGCCGGCATGCACTATCACTATGTCACCGGGCCTGACGTCCCCTATCGAGGCCCCGTATACCTCACGTAGGACGCCGTCGCCGAAGTCGACGAGGAGCACGTCGCCCCTGACCTCCCTTACCTCAGCAGGCACCCCCAGACACAAGGGGTAGCGCACCCACCCAGCGCTGGTGGGCCTCCTCCAAGCTTTATAGCTCGGTGCCCCGGCCTCCCCCGCGGCGCCCGGAGGTAATGCTCCTGGCTATCTCGTCGGCCAGGCCGCCTCCACCGAAGCGGGCCCACACGGCGCAGGCCCCCTCGCTGCTCACCATGCACGGCCCGTATGGGGTGCCGGGCGTGCAGACCTTCATGAAGAGGGGGCAGTCCGTAGGCTTCGCTATGCCCAGCGTGACCTCGGCGCACCTGCACCCTGGCGGCAGGTCGTAGCTCCACTCCTCGGGCGTGAGGTCCTTTATCCCGTACTGGTATAGGGCGTCTACGGACCGGTACTTGTCCTTGAATGCGAGGCCGCTCTCCTCCACGAAGCCTATGCCCCTCCACGCCGCGTCCACGACGTCGCAGCACTCCGCAATGTGCCTCTGGGCCACCCTGTTACCCTCCCAAGTCACCACCCTCGTGTACTCGTTGACGAGCCTGGGCCTCCCCTCGGCGAGCTGCCTTAGTATCTCGAGTATCGCGAGCAGTACGTCCACGGGCTCGAAGCCCGCCACCACCGTCGGGATGCCGTAGTCCTCAACCACGAACCTCCAGGCCTTGGCGCCGACTATAGTTGACACGTGCCCCGGCGCTATGACGCCCCTGATGGGGTTGTCCCTGTGGGCCTCGAAGGTGTACCTCATTATGGGTGGCGTGAGCCTGTGGACGTTGAGTATGGCTAGATTGGCGGGTATGGAGCCCCTCACGACCGGCGAGGCAGTGGCCGGGGCTGTGGTCTCGAACCCCACGGCCAGGAACACCCCCTCCCCGCCCCTGCTCCTCGAGTCCCTGATGGCGTCTAGGATGCTGTAGACTACGACAACGTCGGCCCCGAGGGCCCTCGCCTCCTCAAGGGTCCTAACGCCCTCCCCCACCCTCGAGGAGCCGGGTAGCTTGTAAGCGTCCCCGTAGGTGTAGATCCTCACGCCCTCGAGGCCGAGCTTTATGGTTACATCCACGTAATACGCTGGTGTGATGCACACGGGGCACCCGGGCCCCGCGACTATCTCAACGCCCTCCGGCATCAGGCTCCTCAGGCCGTAGTGCGTGACCGTGTACTCGTGCGTGCCGCAGAAGTCCATGATCTTGATGGTGCCCCCCACCCTCTCCAAGGCCTTGGGGGCGACGCTCTCTATGGCCGCGACGATCCGATCGATCGCCTTCCTGCTCCTGAGGATCCTACCCAAGGCCTTGGGTAGGATCCTCAGGAGCAGG
>JALWEW010000074.1 GCA_027039295.1 Acidilobaceae archaeon | reverse complement strand
CAGGGTAGCTCGTCCAGGTTTTGTATGAGGGGCCTCGGCTTCGTGACGACTACCCGGTCCTCCTTGGGGTCCTTGAAGGCTATGCCGGCAACCTCCCTGAGGGCGCTGGGATCGTAGCCCCTCTCCTTGAGCGTGGCTACTAGGTCCCTAGTGGTGTATTCACCTTCTCTGAACACGACTATGTCGAAGCCGTTGGAGAGGGCCTCCTTCCACATGGCTGTGGGGTGTGGTCCTCCAGCGACTGTTATGACGTCGGGCATCTCCTCCTTCAGCCTTCTAGCGGCTTGGTAGCCCTTGGGGGCTGTGGGCGTGAGCATCGAGAAACCCACGATATCGGGATCGAAGGATTTCACTTCCCTGATCCAGTCGTCGAAGCCTATCTCGAGGGTAGGAGAGTCTATGATCTTGACCTTGTGGCCCTCCCTCTCGAGGACGGCAGCGATCCATGCCAGGCCCAGCGGAGGGGCCTTCATCCCTGCTACCCTGTAGATCTCGAGCCTATGAACGTCGGGGGGTAGTGTGAGAAGCACCCTCAATGCCCGGCCCCTCCAGGTAATGGAAGAGTTCACTTGAGGGCTATATGGGGCTCTGTAGATCGGCTATGGGACCGCTTCATGGTAGGCTGTAGATGCGCCTACCGTTTCTCACGCGCCCTTAGCCTTCGTAGCACCGGGCTAAGCCTGAGGAGGTCGTCGAGGATCCGCGGCACGCGTGGCAGCACGTTGTCTAGAAGGCTGTGCCACCCCCTCAGTATCTTAAGCACGACATTCTCGACATCACCCTTGCCCCAGGCCTGCTTGATTATGGAGTCCTCTAGTTCATCGAGGAGCTCTGGGTCCTTCTCGGCCACTAGGCGCAGGAGTCTCTCAGCGTTGACTCTCACTCCGACGCCGCTAAAGCCCCCCTCGACGTAGAGGTATACTGCATGCGCGCTGGGGGCGTACTCGTAATAGAGACCCTCAGAGTCAGCCGGATCTATGGGAATCTTGACCTCTACGCACTGGATCTCCCTTAGTGGTACGCGCTTATATAATACTCGGAGCCTGAAGGAGGCCCTGCGGAACTTGTAGATCTCCACCTCGGTAAAGCCCACCTCCTTCATAGCGGACCAGAAGGATCTGACCTGGTATTGGTTGTATCCCAAGCCGTAGAGGAGTGAGGAGCTGGCGGCTGGGGGGTCGCGGCAGTGCAGTCTTAGGTATGAGCAGCACCTGGCGATCCTGAAAGCGGATCTCGTGAGCATTTCAACGTGGACATTCTTGAGGTTGGCTACGGTAGGGTTCACGGCGGGCACCCTATAGAAACGACGGGTTCCCAGCAATACTATACTCTGCCAGGATTTAAACGCCCCTGTAGGGGCCTGATAACGACTCTGTCGCCAGGGCGCACGCCTAGCTTCTCGGCGGCACTGCCCTGGTTGACTGCGGCCTCGAGGAAGCCAAAGCTGTTGATGTAGAGGAGGCCCTCTCCAGGCGGTACATCGGAGAAAGTCCTAGCCCTCCTAGCCCTCAAGATGCCTTGAGGCCCCTTGAGTAGGGCGTCACTCGCCAGGGGCCTTCGGGTGCTTAGGGCGACGTTTCCAAATCTATCGACATATAGGACTAGGAACTCCTCTCCCTCCGAGTGGGGCCTCGAGTACTCGAGAGAGAGCTTGGCTAGCCCCTCAGAGTCCACCTCTACTCCAAGCCTCGAGGGCTCCACGCCAGAGACAGCCAGGGCGGCGGCCGGTAGGAAGAGGTCCCTCCCGTGGAAGGTCGCCGAGAGCCTCCACCCCCACGGCGGCCCCTCGCAGCGTCTCCTGGCCTCCCCTAGTACTCTCTCGGGGTCTAGGGCATACACGGCCTCTATACCATCCTCCAGCGCCGCGGGGTAGGCTACGCCGTTATCAGGCGCTGATATGAAGTAGTGCCTACCCGCTATGAGCAGTGCCCTCCTCTTAGAGCCAACTCCGGGATCCACTACTACGGCAACACCGCTGCCCCGAGGGAGCCAGAAGATAGTATTGTAGAGCACGTAAGCGCCCGCCAAGGGCGAGAAGCTAGGCACGCTATGGTCGATGTCCACTGCATCAACGCCCAGGCATCTGGCGAGGGCCCTGAGGACACCATCATAGACTCCCCACCCGAAGTCCGTGACGAGGCCGACCAGAGCCATCTCGGAGCACCACCTGTGGATGGGGGGTAGAGACCCCCGCTCACCGCTCGCCCGGAGGCGGTCTCGCGGGGTAGTCGCGGCCCCCCACTCCTTGGGCTAGAGATCTGTGGCTATAGCTTTGGAGGGCTAAGTTGTTAACTTGAGCCCACTAGAGTTACACTCTGCGATTATAGTGTATTGTGAGGGCTTAACGTTTATATAGTTATGTGTGGTTACTGTAAGCCTGGAGCGAGTGGGTGAGTAGAGATGTCGGTCACCCATGACCCTTACGAGGAGGCGAAGAAGCAGCTCCGCCAGACCATAGACCTCCTAGGCCTCGGCGATGAGGTCTATGAGGCTCTGGCCTACCCGGAGAGGCTCATACGTGTCAGGCTCCTAGTCAAGATGGATGATGGCACTACTAAGACGTTCATCGGCTGGAGGAGCGAGCACAACAGCGCCCTGGGCCCATACAAGGGCGGCGTCAGGTATCACCCCCAGACAGACGAGCACGAGGTGATAGCCCTCAGCATGTGGATGACCTGGAAGAACGCCCTAGCAGGCCTGCCCTACGGCGGCGGTAAGGGCGGTATCAGAGTTGACCCCAAGAAGCTGAGCCCCGGCGAGCTGGAGAGGCTCAGCAGGGCGTACTTCGCGGCCATAGCCGATGTCGTAGGCGTCGACCAGGACATACCTGCCCCCGACGTGTACACCAACCCCCAGACTATGGCCTGGTACTTCGATGAGTACAGCAGAATCAAGAGGGGCCAGTACTTCGGCGTTGTCACTGGTAAGCCCTTGGAGCTGGGCGGGCTCCAGACTAGGGTGATCAGCACTGGCTACGGAACAGCGGTAGCCGCCAGGGAGGCCGCTAAGAAGGTCTTCGGCGGCGTCGAGGGCAGGACTGTGGCTGTGCAGGGCTTCGGTAACGCTGGCTACTATGCCGCGAAGTTCCTCTCCGAGATGGGCGCCATAGTGGTCGCCGTTAGCGATAGCAAGGGTGGCATCTACAACAGCAAAGGCCTCAACATTGAGGAGGTAAAGAAGGTCAAGGACGAGACTGGCAGCGTCATAAACTACTCCAACATCGAGAAGAAGATAACCAACGAGGAGCTACTCGAACTAGACGTCGACATACTAGTGCCGGCGGCGATCGAGAACGTGATAACCGAGGAGAACGCCGACAGGATAAAGGCCAAGGTAATAGCGGAGGCCGCCAACGGCCCCACGACGCCCGAGGCCGAGAAGGTGCTAACCAGCAAGGGCATAGTAGTAGTACCCGACATACTAGCTAATGCCGGCGGCGTCATAGTAAGCCACATAGAGTGGGTAAACAACAGAATGGGCGGCTGGATCCGCGAGGAGGAGGCCAAGGCCAGGCTAGAGGAGAAGATGGTCAACAACTTCCACGCCGTCTGGGACTACTGGCAGAAGAAGCTAGACACCAGCAAGTACAACATGAGGGCCGCCGCCTACGCAATAGCAGTCGAGAGGGTCTACCGCGCAATGAAGCTAAGGGGCTGGATCTAGCCCCTCCTTAACTTCTAACTTTTAATATCTTTAATACTTTTAAAATTCAATAATCGGGTGGCATATTCTACTGCAGCAAGCGTATATCTTATTTCGGGCCCGTCTACATCTGACCCACAGGGGCCCCGGCCCCGCTCCCGGGTGACTCCAGCCCCGAGGGGGTTAGTGGATGAGCCCGCGGCTTCCCTGGGGCCCCCGCTTCCTCATGGTCGCTTTTAGCTTCAAGGGGGGACGGCTCGCATCGAGGGAGGTGACGTAGGGGTGTCGGCTCCCTATCAGGCTAATGCTGTGCTCGTTGGACGCAAGGATACCATGAACTACGTGTTAGCGGCCATCAGACTCTTCACTGAGGGTGCTAGTGAGGTCGTGATAAAGGCTCGCGGAAGGAACATCTGCAAGGCCGTTGACGCAGCTGAGAGGGTAAAGGCTACCCTGAAGGATGTGGCGGTGAGGGACGTCAAGATTTATAGTGAGGAGGTTGAGGACGACCAGGGCAGGAAGAGGCGGGTCTCGGCAATAGAGATAGTGCTCGCTAGGAGCCAGGGAGAGTCTTCCTAGGCTTCCCCGGGCCTTCGGCGCTTCCACTCCTTTAGCTCTCCCCTCCCCGGGCCTCCTCCTCGGGGGAGGCCCCTGGCGGCGAGTAGGAGGGCACTTGTCACGGGTGCGTCTAGGGGTGTGGGTTTCCATATAGCCAAGGCTTTGGCGCGGAGGGGCTACAGGCTGGCGTTGATGGCTAGGGGGCGGGGTGACCTGGAGCGCGCTGCTGAGGCGCTCAGGGGAGAGGGAGCCCGGGAGGTCCTAGTTGTGCCCGGGGATCTGAGGGTTGAAGCCGATGTGAGCAGGGTCGTGGGGGAGTCCCTTAAGCGCTTCGGCGGGCTCGACGTGGTGGTAATGAGCTATGGCAACCCATCCTGCGAACCCTGCCACCTCCACGAGGCAAGCTGGGGGGACTGGATGGAGGCGGCGGCGCTCTACCTAGCCTCAACGGGGACGCTGCTCTCGCTCCTCATCAGGGAGAACCCCGTTAAAGCCAGCGTGCTCCTAGTGTCCAGTGCCACCTACCTCGAGCCTATGCCGCCTCTAGTGGTGGCCGACACTGTCAGGGCGGGGCTTGTGAAGCTGGCCCGCGTGGCTAGTAGATCCTACCCCGGGAAGCTTAGGGTTAACGTGCTACTCCTAGGTAGCTATGACACACCCGGGGCGCGTGAGACCATTAGGAGGCTAGCGGAGAAGGTGGGGGTACCCGTAGGGGAGCTGTGGGAGAGGGAGGTCGTTGCTAGGAGCCCCCTGGGGAGGACTGGCGACCCCGAGCGCCTGGGGGAGCTTGCAGCTTGCATCCTAGAGGGGCCGGACTACCTCTCGGGGGCGGCGATACTTGTGGATGGCCTCATGACCCCGTGCTCCTCTTGAGCCTCCAGGATCCTCCCCCGGAGATCGTAGAATGTGGCGTCCTCAACGCGGATTAGCACCCAAGAGCCCGCGAGGCCGGGGCGGTCGGGTATGATGACAGGGTAGTAGTTGTCGAGTCTGGCCACGGCGCTACCTCTCCTATATGCCCTCCCGGCCACGAGGGCCCTGACGACCCTGCCCTTATAGCGGGAGTGCCTCTTGAGGCCGACCCGCTCAACCAGCTTCATGAGCCTCTTGCTTCTCTCCTTCTTAACGCTGTCCGGTAGCTGGGGCATGGCGGCGCTCCTAGTATGCGGCCTCAGGGTGTATTGGGCGACGTGTACCCTGTCGAACTCGAGTCTCTCAACGAGGTGTAGGGTGGCCTGGAAGTCCTCCTCGTCCTCGCCCGGATGGCCCACTATTATATCGGTAGCCAGCATGGAGTCGGGGTAGGCCCCCCTAATGGACTCCGCCATAGCAATATAGTCTGAAACCGTGTAATTCCTATTCATGATCCGCAGCACCTTGTCGGAGCCTGACTGAACCGGGATGTGGAAGAACTTGTAGACCCTCTCGTCCCTATAGGCCTCTATTAGATCGTCTATGAGGCGAAGCGCCATCTCCGGCGTCATCATCCCAACTCTAACCCTGTACTCGCCCTTGACCCTGTCGAGGATGCTCCAGAGGAGGTCGACCAGCGTCGGCCTCCCGGGCAGATCGACGCCGTAGGCGGCAGTGTCTTGGCCCGTGAGGCGTATCTCCCTCGCACCCCTCTCGACGAGTTCTCTAACCCTCTCAACTATGAGATCCGGGGGGTAGCTTCGCAGCGTCCTCCGGGCTTTCTTTGTTATGCAGAAGCTGCAATCGCCCAGGCACCCCTCCTGGATCATGATCGTCGCGACGGCCCTCTCTACCCTGGGCAGGGGCATCCACCTGGTATCCCTAACGCCGCCCAGGAGTATCACGCGCCTATCGGACTCCACGGCCTCCCATACCCTATGGGAGTTCTGGGGCGATACAAGGCTGGCCGCCGGCGCTATCCTCGCTATCAACCCGGGCCTAGCCGCTGCTAGACAGCCCGCCACCACGAGCCTCTTATCCGGGTAGAGCCTCTGTATCTCGGTCAGCCTCTTCGCTATCCTCTGCTCCGTGTCGAGTCTGACCGCGCATGTATTAACTATTACCACGTCCGAGTCTTCTATGCTGCTTGTAACCACGTGGCCCCTGGAGCGGAGTACGGCCTCCATCACCTGGCTGTCGAACTGGGCTAGGGCGCAGCCGTACGTCTCGATGTACACCCTCAATAGTGCCCCCTTATAGGGCCTGGCTCCCGCTGGCCCTAATAGTGCCTCTACCGATCCTCGAGGCCTAGCCTTGCGCGTAAACTCCGTGGGAGGGCGTGGAGCACGAGGTCGACCACCTCCTCGGGGGTATAGTGGCTCGTCTCCACTACCAAGTCGAATACGGAGAGGTCGCTGGAGTCCACGCCGTAGAGGCTCCTGAATCTCCTCCACTGGCTCTCCTCCCGCGCTATCGTCTCGAGCGCCGCGGTCTTGGGGTCACCCGATTCCCTGCTGGCGATTCTCGAGGCCCTCACGGCTAGGGGGGCCTTTAGGTAGACAGAGAAGTCGGCTATGCCTGCTAATACCCAGCCCGCCAGGTGGCTGTCAATCACGAGGCCGCCTCGGAGTGCCTCCTCGATGGTTCTCCTATCAATCTTCAGGTCGATACTGGGGTCGCTCTCGGCCATCCTGCTCAGCTCAACTATGCTGAGGCCCATGGAGGCCGCTAACTCCCTGAAGAGCTCGCCAGTGTAGAGGTAACGGAGGCCGAGTCTCCGGGCAAGTGCGCGTGCGATAGTGCTCTTCCCGCTGCCCGGAGACCCAGACACTACGATGACTGGAGGACGCTCTTCCTTACCTGCTGCCTCAGAAGCTCCGCCAGGCATGACGGGCAGAGCACCCCGCCGTAGGGCCTCTCGGGCCTCTTCGCGGTCTTAGGCAGCGCCCTCAGCTTCGAGGGCCTGAGCCTTGGCACGCCATTGAGGGGCCTCCCGCAGCGGGCGCACCGGGCGGGCCCCGGGCGCCTGCGCTCGTAGTGTACCACGTGACGCCCGCCGGGCGTGCGCTTGTGGATCCTCCTCAGACTCTTACTCCTAAGCGCGGGCCTCACCATGCCGGCTGCCCCCTGGCGCTGTGGGGTCTGCTCCCAGGCTATAAGAGCGTGTCGCGCATCAGTATCAAGGCGTAGAGGTAGCCTAGGAAGTGGAGGACCAGCGCATGCATGTAAGGCGAGCCGCTGTGGGTTAACGTTAGCAGGGGTATCTTCGCTGGCGAGGGGAACGCATACCTAGCGGCCATCGACATGCTGGTGGCGGTGTAGATGCTCGCCACCAGAAGCATCTTGACTATGAGCGACCTGAAGAGGAGTCCCCTCGCATCCCTATAGAGGGGCTCCATGCTCCTAAGCTTCTTAAGCACCCTCTTGCTCCTCCCCTGGGCCTTCAGCTCCTGGTACTCCCTCGCGATGCGGAGCGCCTCCTCTATCCTGTGGCGTGGGTAGATGCTCCTATAGGCCAGAGCCGCAACGGCTAGGGCCGGTAGTGGGGCTAGGAAAACCAGGAGCGGGTAGGGGTCCACCTAGGACACCCTCAGAGGTTCACCATGAGGTCTAGCAGGGTGGCGGCGGCCTCCTCCGCCTTGCCCTCCCTGTTCTCCACTATGGCGACCGTGGAGGCGTAGTGTACAGCGCTCGCGAAGGCTGCGGCCCTGGCATACTCCATGAGCCTCGCCGCTCCCTCGGCGCCGCCGATGTCGCTCCTGACCCTGGTCTTGTCCCTGGCCTGCCTGGCGGCTACCTCCTCGGGGCTGGCCTCTATGACGGCTATCATGTCGGGCTTCAGTTCCTCTAGGACGTGGCGCGGTAGGCCGGGCCAGTAGCCCGCGACCGTCTTGACGAGTGCGTGGGTGTCTATGAGTAGGTAGCCCTCCTCCCCGAGCTCCCTGGCGGCGTCCTCCGCTATCCTGCGGGCAGCGTGCCTCTGAAGCTCGAGCTGGCGCCTCAGAGGGAGCTTCCTCATCTCGTCCCTGTGCTTGACTAGGCCCTCCTTGAGCGCAGTCTCGAGCATGTAGGTGCCGAAGTTAACTATCTTAACCTTGACCCCCCTCTCTCCGGCCAGCCTCTCCAGGTGGCCTAGGACAGTGGTCTTGCCGACGCCGGGGACCCCGGTTACGATGACCACTCTGAAGGGGTGCCTCATCTCCTCGGACATCGGGGCGCACCGCGAGGCTAGGATGCGGTGGGGTTTAAGGGGGTTGGGACACCTGGCATACTAGACGCTCTCCCCGAGGAGGCGGCGTAGTAGCGGGTAGGTCTCGAGGGCCCTCTCGTAGGTTATCATCATGTAGTACTGCTGTATTATGCCTACTGCCAGCAGTATGCCCGTGCCGGTCCCGTAGGCGCCGAAGATGTCTGCTACTATGGCCACGAACGCGACGAGGAGGCTTGAGAGCATTGTGAGGGGGTAGATGTACCTTGCCAGCACGCTCTCGAGTATCTTTGGGTTCCTCCTAAGACCGGGTATCTCCAGGCCACTCTTAATCATGTTCTCGGCCTGGTCCCTGGGGTTGAGGCCGGCCAGCTCGACCCACATGTAGCCGAAGAGAACGGAGAGTATGGTCCAGGAGACCGCGAACGTGGTAGTCCTCAGCGGGTCTTGGAGTGACATTATGAAGCCCCTGGGCGGCGACATGTAGTATACCATGACCTGGTAGTAGTGGAAGAGCTTGCTGTGAGCCCCCGCCAGGCTAGCGAACATGCCCTCAAAGAGCTGGAGGTCACCAACTAGTATGGCGACGAGTAGTATGGGTATATTGGTCACGTACATGAACTGGAGGGGGATCTTGGTCCTAATCCCGCGCATGCGCGGGCTCGTCACGGGTATCTCGACTCTCATCGCCTGGAAGTAGACTAGTAGCACCACGATCGCCAGGGTGGCGAAGAGGCCTGTGAGGTCGGGGAACCCATTGGGCCTCGTTATGAGCAGGCTACTCGGCCTCTGAATGAGGGCTGGTATGAAGCCGTACGCCACGGTACCCGGCACGTAGCCGAAGAGGCTCCACATCATCTGCTGGGCCACGCCAGCCAGTATGAAGAGGCTTATAGCGCTCCCGAGGCCCCAGCCCTTCTGGAGCATCTCATCGTATATTATGACTAGTATGGCGGCGAGGCTGAGCTGCAGTATCACCAGGCCCCTGATACCCCAGCCGACGGGGCAGTTGTGGAGGGGGCTGCCGCCGGGCGGGAGGGCCCAGTACTTGCAGCCGAGGACATACATGCTGGCCTCGAATATAGCGAAGAGAACGGCCAGGCCCTTCTCGGCCGCCGTGAAGAGCCTCTGGTCCTCGGGATCGCTCAGGTCTAGGTCTATCAGCTTAGCGCCCACTAGCACCTGGAGGATAAGGCCAGCGGTCACTATAGGGCTTATCCCCAGCTCCATGAGCGTGCCCTGGCTACTCGCGAAGATTATCTGCTGTAGGGACACCCTCGTGGGGGCCCTGACCTGCGTGCCGTAGAGCGGAATATTAGCCATTACCAGGTATAACACTAGTATAATACCAGTCCAAGCCAGCCTCCTGTACAGGCTAGGCTTCTGGGCGGGCTTCGGCACACCCGGTATCCAGTCGGCGATCTTTGCTAGAGCCTCGAGCACCCCCATCGAGCGGAGCCCCCAATAAGCCTCCATGACACGCCCCCAGGCGCCCCATTAAAAAGATACCACGCAACCCGAGGCCCAAAGCCCTAGTTTCTAGGACTCCTAACACAATACTACGTGCTGGCTTCCCAGGTATAAGCACCAAGGCCCCGCAGGCACAAGTAGCATAGAGGTGACGGGTTAGCTTGCCAGCCTGTGGCTGGTGGGCCCCGACCCGAGGTTCTCGACCTATGGGCTACTCATCGCCCCCGCGCTCTAATAATTTGACCATAGTATCTTTAGTATCTTTCTTAAAGTGTTTTAATAGCCTTAGTGAGGGGCTCGAGGCTACGGAAGACTATGAAGCTTAGGGCATAGAGGGGGGAGTACAGGCAGGCTATAAGCTGCACGGTGCCCAAGGAGTAGGCTGAGGCCCTCGACTGGAAACCCGGAGGAGACTCGAGCTATCCCTATAACGTGGAGAAGCGGGAGGCGAGGATACGGCGGCCCACCCCCTGGCCCCGCCAATCAGCTCCCCGGCCTACCGGATCCCACCCAGCGGGCCCCGGGCTCAGCCCCTGTCCGCAGTGTCCTTGTCCCCAGGGCCCAACGCTGCTGGCTTCAAGGATGGGCTGCAACCTGTGCGTCAGCAATAGAGGAGTGAGGAGCGGGGAATGGGATTCACTACCTCGACGTAGAGGAGTACCTCGATTGTAGAAGGAGTGGAAGACCCGCATAT
>JALWEW010000073.1 GCA_027039295.1 Acidilobaceae archaeon | reverse complement strand
CGACCCGGAGTCCCGGGGCGCCCCTGAGGGCCAGCCCGGAGGCGGCGGCTACAACGGAGGATACCGCAGCCAAGGCGGCGGCACAGCCTAGCACGTGGGCGCCCAGGGCGCTGTAGAGCAGGTCCCCACCCATGGCCCCGAGGCTCCCGCTTATGCCGTAGACAGCGTAGGCCCTACCCCTCCACCGCGGGGGTACGGCCATGGCTAGGAGTATCTGGGCCGACGTCCAGGCGAGCCCGTTGAGCACGCCCTGGAGCCCCCTCACGAGGAGTAGGCCCGCGTAGCCGGGCCCCGTGGAGAGGTAGAGTATCACGCCCACGTGGCCGGCGAACGCTGCGGAGGCCACGAGCCCCGCCCTCAGGGGCCTCGAGGAGGCATAGCCCGTCCCAACAGCCGCTCCGGCCCTCACGAGGTAGAACGCCGCCGTCATCCCCCCAACGCCCAGGGCGGCGACGCCGAGGACGCTCCTGGCGTAGAAGCTCATGAGGGGTATCGTGACCCTAACCGCTAGGGTACCAGTGAAGGCTAGGAGCGAGAGCAGCGCCACGGCCAGCGCCGCGGCCCCAGGCCTAATGCGAGAGTCTACACGGTTACCCCCGGCGGCCATCGAGCCCGTGCGCCCCCGCGGCTCGGCGGCACAAGGCTGGGACAGCCACATTTACATTCCCCTCAGTACCCCCCGGCCCCGTGGGTGGCTGGTGCCGCTTGGGTGGAGGCGACTGCCCGGAGAGGCTTGTAATCATAGGGGGAGGCTACGTTGGCATCCACGATGCAGTGCTCGCCGCTAGGCGCGGCGTGCGCTCCATCCTCGTGGTCGACATTAACCCCGAGGTTGTGGAGGCCATCAACGAGGGGCGGGGGGACCTCCCACACGTCAGGGACTACTACGTGAGCCTCCACTGGCGTGAGGTGAGGGATAGGATTGAGGCGACCACCAGCTACAGCGAGGCCCGCGGCGCGGGGGTCTACATAGTAGCCGTCCAGACCCCCCTCAGGGGCGGCAGGGTCGACTATACACCGCTCCGCTCCGTCGCGGAGAGCCTCTCGGGGGTAATAGAGCCGGGTGTGCTGGTCGCGTCTGAGACCACGATATACCCTGGAGGCACGGTGGAGCTGCTGGGGGAGCCCCTCTCGAGGGCGACGGGCTACAGGCTCGACGAGGATATCCTGCTGGCCCACGTGCCCGAGAGGGTCAACCCCGGGGACAGGGTGTGGACCCCCGAGAACATACCCCGGGTGGCCGGGGCGGTGGGGCCCCGCAGCCTCGAGGCGGCCCTCCGTTTCTACAGGGGCTGCCTGGGCCTCGAGGTCCACCCGGTCAGCGACATAAGGGTTGCTGAGGCGTCGAAGCTCCTCGAGAACACTTACAGGTTCGTCAACATAGCCCTGGTCAACGAGTTGAAGAGGCTCCTAGAGCCGATGGGGGTGGACGTGAGGGAGGTGATAGAGGCCGCCGCCACCAAGCCCTTCGGCTTCATGCCCTTCAGGCCGGGCCCCTACGCCGGGGGACCCTGTATACCCAAGGACTCGAGGATGCTCGAGGAGGCGACGGGGTCGCTATTGCTAAGGATAGCGAGGCACATCAACGAGACGCAGCCCCTCTACTACGCGGCCCTCATACTGAGGAGGGCCCGCAGCTTGGGGGCGGGGAGGATCCTCTTCTACGGCCTAGGCTACAAGCCTGGGGCCTGCGTCGCAGTGGAGAGCCCCGTGCTGCGGGTCATGGAGGCCCTCAGGAGCCTGGATCCCGCACTCGAGGTCGCAGGCTACGACCCCTGCATACCGTCGGCGAGCACCTTCCACTCCGAGGAGGAGGCCCTGGGCTGGGCTGATCTAGTGGTCAGGTGGGGCTACCGCGACAAGGCCCTAGGGGGCGTCGAGGTCATACAGCTCGAGGATCTCTAGCCCCGCGGGGGGCGCCGGGGCATGGGGAGGATCCTGCTGACAGCCGCCCCCGGGGGGCACTCGGGCTACGCCTACGCCATAGGCTATCACCTCTCGAGGATGGGCCTCGAGGTACACTTCATCACCGTCGACTCGGAGTGGCTCGTCAAGAAGCTCTCCCGCGTGGGCCACGTGCACGTGGCCCCCATGCCCCGGAGGCCCGGGGAGCCCCTGGCGGCGACGCTCCACAGGTGGCCCGGCGCCCTGCTTAGGGCTTGGAGGGTTGTGGCGAGGCTCAAGCCCGCGGCTCTAGTAGCGTGCGGCTCCAACTTCAGCATACCCCCAGCCATGGCAGCGAGGCTCCGCGGGATCCCCCTGTACAACGTGGAGAGCATCGTGAGGATACTCGAGCCCGGGAGGACGCCTAGGCTGCTCCACAGGATCTCGAGGGCCACGCTCCTCCACTGGCCCGAGCAGCTCCGCCACTACCCCGGCGGCCGGGTGGTCGGCCCCATCTACGAGCCCCCAGAGCACCCCAGGCGGGACGAGGGCTACGTGCTGGTCACCGCTGGGACCCTCGGGAACGCGGAGCTCTTCAGGGCCGTGGTCGAGTCGGGCCTCCCCGGGAGGGCCGTGATCCAGACGGGCCGCGTGGATCCCGAGCCCCTCAGGAGGCGCAGGCCCGACTGGGTCTACATCAGGTTCACGCCGGACCTCGGCAGGCTGATAAGCGGTGCGAGCGTGGTCGTAACCCAGTTCCCAGGCATGACCAGCGCGACGGCCGCCCTGGCCTACTCTAAGCCCGTCGTCATGGTGCCCGCCAGGCACCTACGCCTCTCCGCATCGCTCGCCAACGCAAGGATATACGCCGAGAAGATAGGGGCCGTCTACCTCGAGGAGGTGACCCCGGAGGCCATACTAGAGGCCATAGAGGAGGCCAGGAGAGCCCCCAGGCCGAGCTATCCTGACGGCGCCCGCGAGGCCGCCAGGATAATAGCGGAGGAGGCGGGGGACCCATAGGCCCCGTGGGGGGACCGCGCCCCCTTTAAGGGGGAGCCCACCGTTATTCCAACCCGGTCCCCTACGGGATCCTCTAGGGGGATTGATAGCTTGGGTAAGGCCCTAGCCGTCCTGGCAGCGGTCGGGCTCGCCCTGCTACTAGCGGTACCCGCAGCGATCCCCGTGTTCAGGAGCTTCATAGACCCTTACCACGGCATCCTGGGGGTGGCGAGGGCCTCAGGGCTCCCCAGCGGCACCTTCAAGGCACCCGGTATCCCGGGCGTGGCCCACGTCGTCTGGGACCAGTACGGGGTGCCACACATCTACGCCACAACCGACGAGGCCGGGGTCTACGCCCTCGGCTGGGTCACGGCGAGCATGAGGCTCTTCCAGATGGACATACTGCGCCGCGTGGGCGAGGGCACCCTGGCGGCCCTCGTGGGCTCGCCGGGGCTGTCGAACGACGAGTTCATAAGGTCGATAGGCCTCCAGATAACGATAAACAAGACGTGGGAGGAGATCCAGAGGAGGCCCGAGCTAGCCAAGCTCAAGACGCTACTGGAGGCATACGCGCGGGGCGTCAACGACTACATAAGCTACGCTGAGAAGCACAACCTGCTGCCAGTGGAGTATAGGGTGCTGGGCCTCAAGCCCCAGCCCTGGAGGCCCATAGACACTATAGCGGTGGCGAAGGTCATAACGCTGGGCCTGGCCTGGAACGATGAGGACCTAGTCCTAGAGCAGCTAGTGAAGAGGTGGGGCCCCCAGATCATACCCTACATGGGCCTCCCCGACTGGAACGGCACCATGGTTCAGGGGAACTGCTCCGTCGCAGTCCCTTGGGGCAAGGTAAGCCTGAAGCCCAACGCCTACAACTACAATAAGTCAACCGCTGGCTTCCCGGGGAGCGTGCTCGAGGCGCCGCGGGGAATCGAGGAGGCATCGGGGGCCCCGGATCCCCAGCCTATCCTGGCGTGGGTGACGCCGCTCGAGGAGTTCTGGAGGAGCCTCGTGGGCCCCCTGGGGGCCTCGAATAACTGGGTGGTCTCGGCCAACTACACGACGACGGGCAAGCCTATACTGGCTAATGATCCGCACTTGGAGCTCAGCGTGCCCCCCATCTGGATACTAGCCGAGCTAGACACTCCCTCCTTCAAGTCGATCGGCGCGCTCTTCCCCGGCACGCCGCTCGTGGTTATAGGGAGGAACCAGCACCTAGCCTGGGCCTTCACCAACGTTGAGGGGGACTTCACGGACTACTACTACCTCAAGTGGAGGGGCGACGAGTACCTCTACAAGGGCTACTGGCTGAAGGCTAAGGTGAGGGTCGAGAACATCAGGGTCTACAACCCCTACACCCACAAGTACACGGTGAAGAAGCTCAGGGTGCTCGAGACCGTCCTGGGCCCCGTTCTCGAGAAGAACGGGACCCGCTACGCTGTTCGCTGGACAGGCCTCGACGTCAGCTTCGAGCTCCAGTTCTTCGTGGAGCTGAATAACGCCTCAACGGTGAGGGAGGCGATAACGGCTCAGAGGTGGTTCCACGCCCCCATCCAGAACTTCGTTGTGGCTGATGACAAGGGCAACATAGCCTACTCGCCGGTGGGCGCCTACCCGGTCAGGGGCAACGAGCCCGTTGTACTGGTATGGCACGGCAGGGAGATAGTTAACACTGGATTCCTACCCTTCAACGGCAGCGCCGGGCAAGGCGTCTGGCTCGGCTACATACCAAAGGAGCGGCTCCCCATACTCTACGACCCGCCGATGCCCTTCATAGCGACTGCGAACTCCAAGCCCTGGGCCGGCACCTGCTGGGGCCTCAGCGGCAACTTCGTGGGGTGGCACTACATAGACAAGTACCGCCTCGAGAGGATAGTGGAGATGCTCTCGAGCATAATAAGGGAGAAGGGGAAGGTGAGCCCCCAGGACGTCATGAGGGTCCAGACCGACTACCACGACCTAGGCGTGGCCGACTACCTCGAGACCGCCATACTGCCATACGCCTCCGACACCCGCGAGGCCAAGATACTGAGGGACTGGCTGGACCAGACGGGGGCACTCATGAGCAAGGACGACTACAGACCCACCATAGCAATGGCTTGGGTCTACGCGTACCACGAGGACCTCTGGAAGCACCTCTACGGCTCCACGAGCCACCTTACGTTCCTGCGCATCTACTACGCACTCAACATAGTCAAGGCCGCCGCCCGCGGCGACCCCTACGCCCTCAAACTCATACCATACGGCAGCCTCTCCAAGGCGGCCCACGAGTCCCTCAAGGAGGCCCTGAAGGTGCTCCAGGACTACTACCACACCAGCGACGAGTCCAAGTGGGTCTACGGCGAGATACACTACTACAACCCAAGGCACCCAGCCTTCAGGGCGCTAGACTACAAGCACGTACCAGCCAACGGGGGCCCCTACACAGTCAACGTGGCCCCACCCGAAACCTTCAACTCCAAAGACGGCATGCCAGTAACCCACGGCCCCAGCATAAGGCAGGTGGTCCCACTAGGCAGTCCCACCTACTACATAGCGCTGCCGGGAGGCGAGAACGGCAACCCCCTGAGCACCCACTACCAGGACATATACCTCAACTACTGGACCCAAAACAAGTACATCCAGTACACCCTAGCACTCCCATACCAGGAGGCCCTCAAGGCCTACGGGGGCCCAGTCCTCACATTCCAAGGCACAGCCTAGGGGGTGGTAGGCGGTGAGCGCCTCGAGGCTAGCGGCGGCCATCATAGGGGGCATAGCCATCTACGCCGTCCTACTCATCGCGCCCTACGGCTACTACCTCGCACCCATAATAGCCGGCATCTACATAGGAGCCCTCCTACCGCACCGCGGCGCCGCGGCAGCCTCAACGGGCCTCCTAGCAGGCATCATAGGCTGGACAGCCCTCGTAGCCTCGATAGGGGGCTTCAAGGCCCTAGGCCTAGCAGCAGGCATAGGAGGCACAGCGGCCCTGGGAGTAGCCCTGATCTACCACCTAGGCACACCAGCCCTCACGGCCTACCTCGCGGCGAGGCCCTGGACTCCCACGGGGGCAGCCCCGACGCCCGCCGCAGAGCCGGAAACCCTCACGACCCCCAAGGCCGGGCCCCAGGGGGAGGGCGGCCAGGGCCAGTAGGGCCCGGGCTCCTCCTAGGGGGCTCCCGGTTATCGTCTCGCCATTTCTCCCGTAAGGTCTCTCTAGGCTAGGCCCGCGTCCCCGCTCTCCCTTGGGGCTTCCTGGGTGGGGGCCATACCACGAGTACTGCGGCGGCGAGCGCCGCTAGGAGCGAGGCCCACATGAGGGGGTTGGGGTAGTGGCCCACGCAGGGGGCGGCGGCCGCTATGGCTAGGAGGGCGTAGGGGGATACGTTGTATCGCCTGGCCGTGGGTATGCCTAGGATTACTGGGAGCATCATTGGGGCGTGTATGAATATGTGGAGGCCCGCGAATCCTATGGCGGTCGCGTGTATCAGGCATCCAAGCCTGACGGGCCAACCCGCGGCTCTGAGGGAGGCTAGGTAGAGTATGTAGGCTACTATTATCGCCACGTAGACGTGGCCCCAGAGGAAGTACTTGTGCGTCTTAACCACTATAGGCGGCTTCCTCTCCCTCGACACCTCCCCGGCTATCCTGGGTGCCTCGTGGATCCTTGCGGCGGGGATGTACGCTACAAGCGAGAGCGCCGCGGCCACCAGGATCCACGCTGCGGGCCTGGCCTCGATGGCTAGGCCTAGAGAGGCGGCGGCCGCTAGGGCGAAGGGTAGCGGCAGGAGGGGCCAGAGGGGCCTGCGGCCGTAGGTAGAGGGGAAGGCGTGGAGGCTGACGGCGAATATCATGGGGACGGGGAAGGCGTAGAGGAGCCCGAGCCCCACGAGGACAGGGTTCCCCGGGAGGGTGTGGGCCGCGACTCCCAGGTAGGCCGCTGCGAGGGCATCGCTGAAGGCCGAGGCGGCTAGGGAGGCCCTCACACTCCCCCGGGAGAGGCTAGCCCCCACGAGGGCTGGGATGGCCTCGAGGGCCAGGGAGGCTGTGAGGGTGGCGCTCCACGCCCTGAGGCCCAGGGCGGCCCCTATGGGGGGCGCGAGCGCGGCGATCACCGGCGATGCTACAAGGAAGGCGTAGGAGGCCCCCATGAGAGGGTGGCTCTTAGCCCTCATGGGTGAGACCACGTAGGATGACTCAACAGCGATGACGAACGCCACCAGGACACCGCCGGCCATCATGAAAACGTGGTACTCCGCGGCCCTCACCGCGGCGGCCGCGAGCCCTATAGCGAGGTAGGCTAGCGACGCCAGGATCCCGGCCATGCTGGCCCTATGGACCCCCTTGATGCGCCTCGAATCCATAGTGCTAGGGCTCAAGGCTCCCCTACACCACCTAAGGTGCCGCTATATCCGGTTAAGTACACTTAATACATACCCGGGCCCTCGCCGCGGGGAGCTAAGGGTATATTCTAGGGGGCACCGGCTTCAGGTGGGTAAGTGGTTTGGGCGCCTACATCGTTGAGGAGGTTGAGAGGGACTTCTACATACTCAGGGTAAACGACAGGTACACCCGGTACTTCGAGGCCCTCTGGGAGATACCGGAGGGGATCACATACAACGCCTACCTCCTCCGCACCCCCGAGGGCGCTGTGCTCTTCGATGGGTGGAAGAAGATATTCTCGGAGAAGCTGGTCGAGCTACTGGAGTCCCTCGTATCCAGGGACGAGCTTAGGTACATAGTCGTCAACCACATGGAGCCCGACCACAGCGGGAGCCTCGACGACGTGGCCAGGTGGGCCCCCCAGGCGAGAGTACTGGGCCACCCCATGGCGGCTAAGATGCTGGGCGCCTACCCCGAGGCCAAGAAGAGGTTCAAGCCAGTCAGGGACGGCGAGGAGCTACGGCTGGGCGGCGAGGCCGTCAGGTTCATCCACACGCCCTGGCTGCACTGGCCCGAGACCATGGTGTCGTGGGTGGAGAGCAGGGGCATACTAGTCTCATGCGACGTCTTCGGGGGCTTCGGGGTGCCCTACGCCGTCTACGACGACGAGTGCATTAGACCCCTCGAGGCCCTGAGGGAGATGAAGAAGTACGTCGTGACAGTCATAGGCCACTACAGGCAGTGGGTGGCCAAGAACCTGGCGAAGCTCGAGTCCCTAGGCGTGAAGCCTAGGATCATAGCCCCCGCCCACGGGCTCGTCTGGAGATCCAAGCCCGAGAGGGTCGTCCAGATCTATAGGGAGCTAGGGGAGGCCAGGCCCATCAGGGGCAAGGTGCTGATAGTCTACGCCTCCATGTACGGTACCACGGAGTACCTCATAGCCAGCCTCACCCGGAGGCTCAGCAGGAGCGGCTACCACCCAGTGGTCTACGGCTTCACCGACACGACGAGGCCCCCCATCTCGGAGGTGCTAACCGACGCTATAGACTCGGAGGCAATAGTGCTGGCGGCCCCCACCTACGAGGCTGGCACCTTCCCATTGCTCAGGTTCGCCGCCGAGGAGATCTGCTGGAAGGCCTCCGACGGCAAGAGGGCCGTTGTGGTATCCAGCTACGGCTGGGGGAGCGTAGCTGCCAAGAAGCTCAAGTCGATACTAGAGGAGTGCAACTACAGCGTCGTCAAGGTCGTGGAGTACAACGCAATAGGCCCCGAGGCGATAAGCCCCGGGGAGGCGGAGAGGATAGCGTCCGAGGTCCTCGAGGCCCTCAGCGGCTAGCCCCTCCTTCTCCCCGCGCAACCCTAACTTATTAGTGGGTACCAAGCATAATCTAGAGCGAGTGCCACCCCAGTGGGAGCGTGGTATCTTTGGAGTTCAAGGTAGCCCGGATAGACCTTCGGGAGTGGAAGGCCCGGGAGGAGAGGATACCCGAGAAGCTCCTCAGGAAGTACATAGGAGGCAGGGGCCTCGGAGCCTACCTAGCCCTCAAGGAGATACCCCCCAAGATAGACCCCCTCTCACCCGAGAACAGGATCTACATACTCACCGGCCCCCTAACGGGGACCGGCGCGTTCCAGAGCGGCCGCTACCACGTCGTGGGTAAGAGCCCCCTAACCGGGATCCTCGGGGACTCGAACAGCGGGGGCCAATTCGGGCCCTGGCTCAGGTTCTCCGGGTACGACGGCCTCATAATAGAGGGAGCCAGCGACGAGCCCGTCTGGATCAGCATCGTGGACGGGGAGATACAGTGCCACCCCGCGAAGAGGCTCTGGGGCAAGGGCGTGGTCCACACCGAGATGGTCATCAGGAGCGAGATGAAGACGCCGAGCGAGTACATAGGCAGCGTGCTAGCCATAGGCCCGGCGGGGGAGAACCTCTCGAAGATAGCCGCGATAATGAACGACCGCTACCGCGCGGCCGGCAGGACGGGCCTCGCCGCTGTTCTGGGCGCTAAGAAGCTGAAGGCGATATTCGTTAAGGGCTCGAGGAAGATAGAGATAGCTGATAGGAGGAAGTTCGCCGAGGAGTCGAAGAAGCTCACGAAGAAGATAATGGAGCACCCAATAAGCGAGGCCCTGGGGAAGTTCGGCACCGCAGTCCTCGTCAACATAATAAACGCCCACGGCGCCTTCCCAACGAAGAACTGGACCCGCGGCACGTTCGAGAAGGCCTACGAGATAAGCGGCGAGTACCTCGCGGAGAAGTACCTCGTAACCAACAAGGGCTGCTGGGGCTGCGCCATACAGTGCGCCAGGGTCTCGAAGGTCGACACGGGCCCCTACAGGACACCCGTCTCCGAGGGGCCCGAGTACGAGACCATATGGGCCTTCGGGGCCAACACCCTCATAGGCAACCTAGAGGCCCTAATCAAGATAAACTACCTAGCAAACGACCTAGGCTTCGACACCATAAGCCTGGGCAACACCATGTCAACGCTCATGGAGCTCTACGAGAAGGCCAAGAAGGGGGAGCTACCCAAGGAGAAGGCAGAGGAGCTGATGAAGCTCCTAGGCGACATAGAGCCCACCTGGGGCAACGCCGAGGCCTTCATACAGGCCGTGTGGAGGACGGCCTACAGGCACGGCATAGGCGACATAATGGCTGAGGGGGCGGCGAGGCTGGCCGAGTACTTCGGAAGCCCCGACTCGGCGATACACGTTAGGGGCCTCGAGCTGCCCGCCTACGATCCCAGGGGCATAAACAGCATGGCCCTAGCCTACGCTACGGCGAATAGGGGCGGCTGCCACCTCCGCTCCTACGCCGTCAGCTTCGACGTGCTGGGTGCGCCGAAGAAGTACGATCCGCTGGAGATAAACATGGAGAAGGTGGAGCTCGTGAAGTACCAGCAGGACTACTTCTCCGTCATAGACAGCCTCGTCGTGTGCAAGTTCAACACATTCGCCACCGACCACACGGACTACGTGGGCGTGCTCCAGGCCGTGACTGGCTGGGAGGACCTCACAGCCGACGAGCTACTAGAGGCAGGCGAGAGGATCTACAACCTCGAGAGGCTCTTCGCCGTCAGAGAGGGCCACGGCTACAGGGACTACCTACCCAAGAGACTCCTAGAGGAGCCCCTACCAGACGGCCCCGCCAAGGGCAAGACAGCCAAGGAGGCCCTAGAAGCCTACCTACCACGCTACTACGAGCTACGCGGCTGGGAGGACGGCAAGCCCAAGCCCGAGACACTCAAGCGCCTAGGCCTAGACGAGTTCCTATACAT
>JALWEW010000072.1 GCA_027039295.1 Acidilobaceae archaeon | reverse complement strand
AGGAGAGGGGCTACGATCCCAGCGCCCTCAGGGAGGTTGCCGGCATAGCCTTCAAGGACCCCAAGGAGGACCGGGTAGTCGTCACGAAGCCGAGGCCCCTCATACAAAACCTGGACGAGCTACCCTGGCCGGCCAGGCATCTACTCCCCATGGACAAGTATAGGCTCTTCAATAAGCCCATACAGATAGCCCATGTCATGGCCAGTAGGGGCTGCCCCTATGGATGCATGTACTGCTCGACTAGCTACTTCTGGGGCAGGAGGATACGCTACAGGAGTGCTAAGGATGTAGCGGATGAGGTTGAGTATCTCTACGACAAGTATAAGGCCAAGTATGTTGTGTTCTCAGACGACGAGTTAGTCATTAACAAGAAGTTCGTGAGGGACTGGGTTAAGGAGATAAAGGATAGAGGCCTCGACATAGAGTTCGCCTGCGGCGCTAGGGTGGACCACGTAAACAAGGAGTTCATGAAGTTCCTCTACGACAACGGCTGCGCCATATTGTACTTCGGCGTTGAAAGCGCGAGCCAGGCCACGATAGATAAGATTGGGAAGAAGATCAAGATAGAACAGGCAATCAGGGTCTTCAGGTGGAAGAAGGAGCTGGGAGGCCATGCGATGGGCAGCTTCATACTAGGCTTCCCCTGGGAGACCATCGAGGACATGAAGAGGACTGTGGAGTTCGCCATAAAGCTGGACCCAGACTATGCCCAGTTCACGGCCCTAACACCCTACCCCGGCACGCCTCTCTTCGAGTACGCGAAGAAGCATAACCTAATCGAAGACTGGAACTGGGAGCACTACACTACAGTGAGGGCTGTGATGAGGGGCTTCACGTGGACCACGAAGGACCTAGCACGCATGGTGAAGTACGCCTACCGGAGGTTCTTCCTAAGGCCAGCCTTCCTCTGGAGGGAGTTCAAAAGCGGGCACCTCAAGGACATGGGGGGCATACTATTCCGTGAGATGATCGCGTACTTCAGAGACGTAATGGCCCGGCCCCTCCGCTGGATGACGAAGAAGGACTAACCCCTATCGGGGGTGTAATGACTTGGGTAACGGGAGCGGCGATGGGAAGCCCCGCGGGGCAGGGGCTCTCGAGGAGCCGCTTGAAGAGCTCCCCGAGAAGCCCGGTGGCATAGGTAGCTTCCTGGCCTCGATTAGGTTCCTTTTCAATAACCCCATAACGAGAGCTTATCTCAGGGCCTCGTCGAAGAGGGTCAAGTGCGTGGAGGATGGGAGGGAGTGGGACGCCCCTATAATATATCACTCGCTCGCCGCCTTCGCGGGCCTCAGAGTTACCGGGTGCCCCATAACCGCTAGGTTCCTGAGCTGGCTGCTCAGAGCTACGATAAAGGCTGGGATGAAGCTTCTAAGGGGTAACATAGACGAGGCGAAGGAGGCCCTAAGGGACCCGGCCCTTAGGAGGGGCATAGCCCTAGTGCTCGAGGGCCTGGGCAGGTATGGCGTCACCGTGCCCCAGAAGATGCCAGCCCCATTCCTCATAGTGTGGAACTTCACTAACATGTGTAACCTCAGGTGCCTCCACTGCTATCAGAGAGCCGACAGGCCGACGCCCGACGAGTTAACGCTGGAGGAGAAGCTGATGGTAGTGGATCAGCTCGACAAGGCTGGCGTGGCTAGCGTGGCCCTAAGCGGGGGCGAACCAACCATACATCCGCATTTCTATAGGATCGTTAAGGAGCTAGCGGATAGGGGGATCTATGTCTCCGTAGCGACGAACGGGACGTTCTTCGCTAAGAAGGAGAACCTGGAGAAGGCCGTGAAACTCGGGCTCCGCTACGTCGAGGTAAGCGTTGACAGTGCCAAGCCCGAGGTGCATGATAAGTTCAGGGGCGTGCCGGGGGCCTGGGAGAAGGCAGTACAGGCGCTCAGGAATGCTGTCGAGCTCGGGGTCAATAATGGTATGGCTACTACCGTTACTAAGCTCAACCTGCACGAGATACCAGACATCATAGACCTGGCCGAGGAGATCGGTGTTAGGAGGCTGATACTCTTCAACTTCGTCCCTGTGGGCCGCGGCGAGGAGAACGCCTGGCTCGACCTGAGCCCTGAGGAGAGGGAGGAGCTATTCAGGATGGTCTACAGGGAGATGAGGAGGAGGAAGCTCGAGATCGTGAGCACGGCCCCACAGTATGGGAGGATAGTGCTCCAGATGAGTGGTGGAGAGGAGATAGCCCCGACACACTTCTACGTTGGCCACAACAAGATAGTGAGGGCCGTAGCCGAGTTCGTCGGGGGCTGTGGAGCTGGCAGGATCTACGCGGCCCTCCAGCCCAACGGCGATGTGACACCATGCGTGTTCCTACCAATCAAGGTCGGCAACGTCAGGGAGAAGAACTTCAGGGAGATATGGGACACCGCCCCGCTCTTCCACCAGCTCCGCAATAGGGAGCTGCTCAAGGGCTTCTGCGGCAAGTGCCCCTACAAGTACATATGCGGTGGATGCAGGGCGAGGGCCTACGCCTACTACGGCGACCCCCTGGCGCCGGATCCCGGCTGCATCTACAATAAGGCCGAGTGGGAGAAGATCGTATCTAAGCACAAGATAAGGCTCCGCTCACCACCAAGCTAGAGGCGGCCCAGCCTCTTGAGGAGCCTCTCCGCGTTCCAGCGCAGTATTGCCATCTTGGCCTTCCACTCTATATTCATGTGCAGAATTGACTCCACGAAGTCCGCGATCGTGAGCCCCGTCACGTAGGGGTAGTCGCTCCCGAATAGGAGCTTATCATAGCCCACCCTCTCGACCGCCAGCTCCACTAGGAAGGAGTCAACGGCACTCGTGTCGGCGTAGACGTTATCGTACTTCTCGAGTAGCCTTAAGGCCTCGTCGAAGTATATCCCGGGCTTCAGGGCGCTGTAGCTGCCGAGGTGGGCGACGACTATCACTAGGTCCCTATGCCTCCTTGCCACGGGCTCCAGGCTCGAGGGCCTAGCGCCGCTGCAGAGGTCGGGGAGCTCCCAGATGCCGGGGTCGCAGCCCGTATGTACTATGAGGATGAGACCCTCCGACTCCATGTAGTCCAAGAGGGGTCTGAGCCTCTTCTCGCTGGGTGTGCAGAAGTGCAGCGTGGGGTACAGCTTGATGCCTAGGTATGGCTTGCCCCTGATTCTCTCGAGGGTGCCCAGCGGCCCCAGCTCGGGGTTATAGCTGGCTACCGCCAAGAGCCTCCCCCCAGAGGCCTCCGCCGCCTCGAGGACATCCTCGCTTCTCCGCGTGTGCTCCACTAGGATCCTCTCGTGCTCGCTGAGGCTCTCCTCAGGGGAGAAGAGGATCCTGCGCAGTCTGGGTATCCTCATGTAGACCAGGTAGTCTAGGGCGTTCGCGGCCGCCCTCCTAATGGTCTCGGCGTTAACCTTCTCCCTGAACAGCTTCAGACTAGGCTCGACAGCGATGACGACAGCCCTATCTACACCAGCTGAGTCCATCTCGGCGAGGAGCCGCCTGGCCGCCTCCCTGGGGTCACGCTCCCTCCAAGGTAGATGCACGTGGAAGTCTATGTAGCCCTCCCCTGTCAAGCCGTCCACCACATGCGCACTTCCCCGTGGCCCGCCGCGCCTGCTGCGGCCGGGCAGGCGTTTATCCGAACGTTTATCCGCTGGTATGCACAGGCAGACCAGGGGGTGCTGGCTCCGGTGGTTGTCGAGAGCCTCGAGAGGATCCTCAGGATGTGCGAGGCCAACGAGGTCAAGGGATGCAGGCGCCTCGCGGAGCTGCTGGATAGCGTAGGCAGGATCCCCGAGGACCTACTACTCCAAGCCATAGCGGGCGCCCTAGAGGACATCGAGGCAGACGCTAGGGCCAGGGGCCTCGACGACATGGCCATGGCAGCAGGCGAGGCTAGGAGGGACGTGGAGTGGGCCCTAAGGGAGGGGGGCTGGTGAGCGAGAGGGCCGCAGCCCTCGAGGCCGCTAGGGCCTCAGGGGTCCCTGGGGACTGCGTGGAGAGCGATGCCTGTCCCTGGCACGGTCTCCTCGCGGCGGTCGACGGCTACTCCGCCGCCGAGAGCAGGCTGCCCTGGATGTCGTGGAGTGACTGGGGCTGGAAGGCAGCGGTCGCCGCCGCCAGCGACGTGGCGGCCTCCGGCGGGAGCGTGGGAGCCCTGTTGGTTAGCGTGGGGGCTCCCGACCCCCGTGTCGGCGTTGAGGTAGCCGCGGGCGTGGGCGAGGCAGCAGCGTGGATGGGAGCCACTGTGCTGGGGGGCGACATGAACTCCTGTAGGTGCGGCGACGCCTGGGTCGATGTGGCCGTCATAGGCAAAAGGCTCTACTGGAGCCCGCGATGGGATGCTAGGCCAGGGGACATCCTAGTGAGAGCCGGGCCCCTCGGCTATGGAACCCTAGCGGCCGCCGCGCTCGAGAATAAGGGTGTCCTCGAGCGTGTCACAGACGATATACTAGACTACACCCGGAGACCCCGGCCTCCGCTAGGCCTACCACGGGTCCTCGCCCTGGAGGGGTGCCCCCCCAGGGCTGGGGTGGACAACAGCGACGGGTGGGCTGAGACCCTCTGGCTAATGGCTGAAGCCTCACGCGTCAGGCTTCGCGTTGACTCCCTCGAGCCTAGTAGTGATGTGAGGGGAATACTCGAGAGCCTAGGGCTCCTGGATCCCCTAGCCATAGCCGCCAGCGCCGAGGACTACACGCTACTCCTCTCCATTGACTCGAAGAGCCTGGAGTGCACGCTCTCCGCCTGCAAAAAGGCAGGTGTCGAGTGCCTGGTTATCGGAGAGGTGGAGAGGGGAGAGCCAGGAGTATACTATAATGGGAAGCCCCTGCCGAGGCGGGGCTGGGATAGCTTCTCTTCACAGGCGGTATAGCCTTCTCTCAGGCGACCCAGCGGCGAGACTCGCGACGTAGGCGTTCAGCCTCTCTATGAACTCGTCAAGCCTCCTCCTGATATAGTCCACCCCGGATATGTAGGGCGTGCCAGCCTTGAGCATCCTGAGCCTCATGGCCGCGGCCAGCTGGGCGAGCATACCAGCCTCCGTCGCTAGGCCCGTGTAAAGGCTCCTGTAGACCCCGGCCACCAGGGGCGTGGCCGAGGGCACGTACTGGCTGACCTCCGCCAGTGCCTCCTCTAGGGTACCGTCTGCTACGCTCTCGGGTATCCTGTTCCTGAGTACTTCAAGCTCGCCTAGCATGTCCCGTAGGAGCCTGATCCGGGCCTCCCGGCTCAGGCCGGGCTCGCCTCCAGTCAAGGGTGACAGGCCCCTCCACCGGTGTATGACCCACTGGAGTGGGAGGGGTAATTAAGCTGGACTCCCGCCCTCCTCGAGTCTGACCCTCACAGGCTCCTCAGCCGATTTGATGTGCAGGTCGAGCTGCGGGTAGGGTATTTCTACCCCCGCCGCCTCAAGGGTCTCCTTTAGCTTGGTCTGCAGCTCTACCTTTGTGGAGAACCAGACCTGGGGCGGGGCCCAGCATCGCACTCTGAGGTTCACACTGGAGTCGGCGTATTCCTCCACGAACACCTCGGGCCTGGGGTTCACGAGGCAGTAGGGATGCTCCTCCATGAGCCTCATGATGGCGTCAATGGCGGTCTTTATGCTGGAGGCGTAGTGTATCCCTATGGTGAACTCCACGCGCCTAGCGCGGGTCCTGTAGAAGTTGACTATCTCCCCGCCGAAAACCGTGTTGTTCGGTATCCTGACGAGGGTGCCGTCCCATGTCCGGATAGTGGTGGAGAGGAGGCTTATGTTAACTACCACACCGGACACATCGCCTATGGCCACGGGGTCGCCCACGCGGAGGGGCTGCTCTATTAGCAGGAAAAAGCCGCTTATCAGGTTACCAAGGGAGTTCTGAGCCGCCAGGCCGACCGCGAGGCTAGCAAGGCCTCCGGCGACGACGAGGCTTGAGAGGTTGAGGCCGAGCGGGTAGAGGGCTAGGACGACGGCAGTGGCTACAATCGAGTAGAAGACCAGGTTCTCGAGCGGTTTATAAGTACCTGGCGGTAGGCGCGGCGATATGCTCCTCCTCATTAATAACCTGATTATGTACGCGAACACCACTCCAGCGACGAGTATGGCTACTGCCGAGAGGACATCTACCACGCGTAGCCCGGCCAGCGGGTTAGAAACCGTCAATACGCATCACCCCGCCTCCACGAGCCTAAAGACCAGCGGCTGTAGGGCCTGATGCAGTGCTGGCCTCCTCCTAGGGGGCCTCCTAACCTCCACGAGCCCCCTCCTGGGGGGCCTCCGCGTGCTTCGCAGCGCCGCTGTGCTTCCCTCGATCTCGAGTCTCTGGAGGCTATAGTATATTGAGCCGTCCTCGCCACGGTAGAGAGTCGATGAGGCTAGTCCGACTCCAGCACCCGGCAGGATCCCTGGGTCCCCGTCTACCTCGGCGGCAGCTAGTGCGAGGCCCTCCACCGGCGGAGGCGGGTCCCCGGGGTAAGCTGGGCTCTTATGGTAACGGCATATTATGCCGTCGACCACGTCGCCGACTAGCGTGTACTTGACCCTCGTTGTGGAGAGCCTCAACGCCGGGATCCCGCTCAGGAGCACCTCCAACTCCAGGGGAGCATAGAACCATATGAGGTCGCCGGGGCTGGCATGGATGGGCTCCTCGAATTCTACATAGGCAAAGTCCACGCGGAGGAGGCGGTGCGAGGCGGGTGCTGGGAGCACCCTAGCCTCAACGCCAGGGGGCGCCTTCACGCGGGTGCACCCGTGCGCATCGCATCCCTCTACGGCGCCGTCTGAGAGTCTCCTCACGCTAGCCGCTCCGATCCGCACCTCCACTCCGGGGGCCAGCGTGGCTGGCAGCACCGCTGGCAATGGGCCTCCTCCCGATGTAGAGGCGGGGTTGGGCGCGAAGCTTTATCCTCTCGAACCACTGGCCAGTGGGGGCTTGAGGTTGCCATTACTCCGCGCCAAGGACGTCGTCAAGAGCTTCGCCAGGCGCCGGGTGCTGGATGGGGTCAGCCTCGAGGTTAACGAGGCTGAGGTCGTAGGTATAGTTGGCCCCAACGGAGCCGGGAAGACCACACTGATCAGGGTGCTCCTAGGGCTGCTCAGGAGGGACTCAGGTATAGTAGAGCTCATGGGGAGGGACCCCTTCAGGGATCCAAGAGCTAGAAGGGGCGTAGGCGTGGTCTTTGAGAGGCCAGTCATGCCCTCCGGCTTAACCGTAGTTGAATTTCTCGAATACGCAGCAAGCATACTGGGAGTCCCGGCCAGCCGGGTTGACTGGGCCATAAGGGCCTCCGGGCTGGAGGGACACGAACACAAGTTCTTCAACCAGCTCAGCGCCGGGCTTAAACAGAGGGCTGCGCTGGCGCACGCTCTACTGGCCAAGCCACGCCTGGTCGTGGCTGACGAGCCCACCTCGAACCTGGACCCCGTTGAGAGGGTGAGGATCCTCGACACGATCTCCGAGCTAGCGCGCGGGGAGGGCGTGGCCTTCCTCTTAACTAGCCACGTGCTACACGAGATCGTGAGAGTAGCTGATAGGGTTGTCGTGCTTTACTCCGGCCGCGTGGTGGCTAGTGGCTCCATAGACGAGGTGTCAAGCATGATAGGTAGGATTGTGAGGATCAGGACGCCGATCCCCGATAGGTTAGCCGAGCACCTCAGAGCCTCGAGCTTCATGGCGGAGGTGCGGGGTCTCAGCGTGATAGTAAGGCTAGGCGAGGGCGGGGCCGGCGAACTCCTCAGGGCACTAGCTGATATAGTGGACTCCATCCAGGTCTATGATATAGACTTCGTCGAGGCCGGGCTCGAGGAGGTGCTTGGCCGTGTCGGAGAGGCAGCCTAGGCTGGCGCCCCTAGTCATGGTTGACTCTGCCGACAGCCTGAAGGCGCCGACGTTCGACTTCATGCTACTCGTGGTCTCTGCAATAGCAGCCGCCCTAGCCTCCATAGAGCCGACGACCAACCCGGCCTCGGTGGCGGATGCCGCCCTGGACCCGGCTGTGGTATTTGCTGTGAGCCTCTATCTAGCAATGAGGGCCAGCTCGGGCCTAGCCTCACTAGCCTCTAGCGGGCTCCTACAACTCTACCTCTCATACCCCCTAGGGAGGGTGGGCGTCGCGCTGGCACTCTACCTGAGCCGCATACTCCTCCCCGTCCTAGTCCTCGTGGGAGCCCCACTCATTGTCGCAGCAGCCATAGTGCCCCACGTCATAGCCAGCGCCCCTCTGGCGTACCTGGAGGCCTATGGGGCCTACGTAGTCTATCTGACATTCCTCGGCACCCTCTTCGGCCTCGTGGGTGTCGCCACCAAGAACAGCGGTACAAGCGCCGTCGCTGGCCTCGCCATATACTTCCTATATGAGGGCGTGTACCTGCTACTAAACGTCATGGCGACCGCCAGAGGATCCTACACGCTCCACAAGGTCGCGATGGCCATGACGTTCTACAGCGTGGTCTCCTTGAAGCTGAGCAGCCCCGGCGTGCCCGTCAGTGCCTGGCAACTCCTCCTCGTGCCGGGCCTTCTCGTGGCCCTCTTCATCGTCTACCTGGTCTACATGAGGTGGAGGTTCGAGCCGCCATGACGGGCCTGCGTAGCTTGCCGGCTAGGCTCCTAGTCGTGCTCGGGCTCTCGATAATAATAGCGGGTATAGCCTCGGCCTACGCTGGCCCCAAGATGGTTGCCACCTACAATGGTGCAAGGACTCCTGTGAAGGGGGAGATAGTGGGGGTAACCATCTGGGCTATGAGCACATCTGGCAATGTCACGGTGAGGGCGAGCGGCGTTGGGGAGATACTCTACACCATAGTCAAGGGTGACCCCATAGGCTTCTTTACTAACGCCAGCGCATTCGGCGTCCACGCCGAGGCTGTTGACATGAGCCATGATATAAGGAGTGGCGTATTCTTCGCCTCTGCAAGAGTGAGGCTCGATCCTCTAACACTCATCTACATCTCCAAGAAGCTCTCGAGGGTCGAGGGGTCGAGTATCACATACAGCCTGCCCCAAGGGGAGAGCCTCGTCCTCATACTCATACCGGCCAGGTACGGGGAACCAGTTAGGTACAACGTGACGTTCCACGTGACAGGCTATGAGAGGCTCTCGACGACACAGCTAATAGGCCTCGGCACAGGGGTGGCGGGCCTGGGCCTCCTCTGGCTCGCAGTGCTCAGGATTAAAACCCGGAGACTCGGGGCGCGTAGGGGGGTGGAGTAGGATGCCCGTGGAGATCAAGGACCTAGACGAGTTCGTCAAGATAACCGAGAGGGCCTCGGAGTGCCGCGTCAAGAGGTCGCGTCGCGAGAAGGGCGTCGTAAAGGTGAAGGCCAGGACCAAGAGGTACCTGTATACTTACAAGACGAGCGAGGACAAGCTCAGCGAGGTCCTATCCAAGGTGAAGTGCAAGAAGATCATAGACGCAGACACGGGCAAGGAGATCAAGGCCACTGCGCCCAGCAAGTGAAGGGGCCCACAGCGTCATGGAGGCCTCGTACGACTACATAGTAATAGGAGCGGGGCACAACGGCCTCACAGCGGCAGCCCTCCTAGCACATAACGGCGCCAGCGTCCTGGTCGTGGAGGCGAGGGACACGCCGGGAGGCGAGGCCTCCGGCGCCTCTTTCAGGGGATCCTGGTACCCCAGAGTAGCCTACGCCCTCGGGCTCATGCCCCGTGAGCTAGCCAACCTCCTAGGCCTCGACCTCAAGGAATCCGCGCACTGGGTGGATCCCTCCTGGGTGCTCCTAGTCGATGGGGAGGCGTGGCTCGAGTGGTGGCGCGACCCCGAGAGACTCGCATCCGAGATGCGTAGGCATGGCGTCGAGCGGGGCTGGAGGGAGCTCTCCCGGGTGATAGCGGAGTTCAGGCGATGCGCCAGCATCGAGGGGATCCTCTACACGGTCGAGCCTCCAAGTCTCGGGGAGGCCGCTGAGACCCTCGAGAGATGCAGCGAGGGTCTCGGCGATGCCGTTAGGGAGCCCTGGATACGCTGGGCCGGCGGCCTCGTGGGGAGGGAGATAGCCGACGCCCTCACATACCCCGTCTTCCTCTGGGAGCCGGGGTATGTGACTCTCTACTTCAACCTCAACAGGGCAGTGTGGGGCCCGGCCAGGAGGGGCTTCACCGTATTAGCACACGAGCTAGAGGCTGCTGCCCGCAGGGCTGGGGCCGAGGTGCTCTACGGCTCCCGGGCCCGCGTCGTGGTGAGGGGGGAGAGGGTCGAGGGCGTCACCATAGGGGAGTCCCGCTTCATTAGAGCCCGTAGAGGCGTGGTGTTAGCTACCAGCATACTCTGCCTCCCCAGGATCCTGCCCCCCGAGGCATATGAGCAGTTTATAGAGAAGAAGGATAGGCTGGCCATTGAGGAGCTGGCCTCCAGCGACGCCGCCATTGACAGGTTCAACTTCGCCCTCGCCAGGGAGCCAGTCGTGCCCGTGGATTATAGGCCTCCACCGATACTCGTATTCGAGCAGAGGGGCGTCTCGGGCGAGGTAGTCTACCCGAGCCTCTACGAGCCCCCAACAGGGGGGCCGCATACAATGGTGTTCTCCGGTGCCACCAGCCTGGAGCCTCGGGAGCTGGCGTGGACTCTATCAGGCGTTGAGGCCCTCGAGGTGGAAAC
>JALWEW010000071.1 GCA_027039295.1 Acidilobaceae archaeon | reverse complement strand
GGAGGCGCTCAAGAGCGACTAGACCCCGCCCCCTTGATTAGGTCGGCTATGCCCACCCTGCCCAGGATCTCCCTCGCCTTCTCAAGGGCCTCCTCCTCGCTGTCGGCTGCCACGTTGACTACTATCCTAGTACCGACGACGCGTATCCTCCACCTGTGCTCCCCGAGGAGCCTGTAGTGCTCGACTACCTCAAGCCTAGGATTCACCGCCTCCACCCCCAGCCAGCGTGTAGACCATGCGCCTCCTCCCATAGTCGGGGATCCTCACGACAACGCCCTCCCTAACCAGGCTAGCAAGCACCCTACGCAAGTGCCTCAGATCGCCACTCCATCCCAGGGCCTCTGCTATCTCGCCTACCTCCAGTGGCTTGCCTGCATGGCGTAGGACCTCGAGTATCTTCCCCCTGACCCCCTCCTCCGCTCTGGCCAAGCGTGGGATCCCCCCGAAGCGCCTAGGCGGTAGCTAGCATATAGGGCCTCCAGCTCTTAGCCAACGCTACCTTAGAGGGTTGAAGGCGCGCACGACGGGACCCCCGCCTCACGCTCCCCCGAGCGTCGGGGGTGTCTGCGGGGCAGGGCCGTTCTGCCTAGGTTGACGCGGGGCTTTTGTGTTGTTTGGGTGTTTAGGCGTGCGGTCATGTTATGAAATAAAACTTCTATCTCAAATTTAAGGTTTTAACCCCTCCCCGAGGAGCGTGTCTAGCGAGTGCAGAGGTGCCCTGTGGCGTATGGAACGTCCCCCTAGGAGTGTTAGGGTCGTAGGTGACTGGAGGCTCGCCTCCCACATAGTATCCTCTGTGATGGGAGAGTATCACGGCTACTATGCTGGCTGGGCAGCCGAGCACTGCGGCGGAGGCCTAGTGGCTCTGGCCGAGGGCAGGCCCGCCGGCTCCGTAGTCTACTACACCGTGGAGACGCCCCATGCAAGGATAGGCGTTGTCTACTACGTAGCCGTGCTACCCCGCTACAGGGGCTTGGGGCTCGGCAGGATCCTAGTGGCCTCCGCCGAGGAGGTCATGAGAGGCTCCGATGTCTACGTTGCAACCACCAGCGAGTCCAACGTGGCCTCCCGAAGGCTATTCCACTCGATGGGCTACAGGGTCGAGTCCTGGATCTCCCTCGAGCGGAGGCTCGGTCCAGCGCCGCGGGAGGTCCTGGAGATGGCGGCCTGCGCCTACGAAGACGACGTAGTGATGTATAAGGAGGTCGCCCCAGGCGCTCTATCACGCATCGGAGCCGGGGACCTCAGGGCGGCGAGGAACGCCTGGGACGGCGTATGCCTCAAGCCCTACCTGCTCAGGAAGCGCCAAGCCCGGAGGAGGCTGAAACTCACGGCGTGGCCCCTAGCATAACCGGCACATAGCGTGGAGAGCCCCCTCCCAGCGCTTGAAGCCTCCGGGGTCAGTTTTTCGGGGGGAGCCTTCCAGCTAAGGTTTCCGTAGTAACGCCATGTAGAAGCCTGGGGTGCCGTGGATGGAGGGTCTGAAGGATACGCCCACCTTCTCCCGCCTGGCTCTCCTGGTAAGCCAGGTTGGCGGGTCTGCCTCGGAGAGGCCTAGCTCCTCTATGGCCCAGAGGGTGTTGCGGAGGCCCTCGTCCCATGTGAGTGTGCATACGCTATAGAGGATCCTGCCCCTTCCCCGGAGAAGCTTGGCTGCTGCCCTGAGGAAGCCTCTCTGGTACCTAGAGGCGTTTATCGAGTCCCTCAGCGTCCTCCTATCGTATACCTTGGGTCTGACGCCTATGTTCGTACAGGGCGGGTCAACTATCACAGCGTCAACCCTGCCCGTGAGGCCCGATAGGGGGCCTGGCAGGCGGCGGGAGTCCCCAGCTACTACTTCGACCCAGCCTAGGCCTAGCCTCGAAAGCGTCGCTCGCAGGGTGGCTTCCTTGCTCTTCCTGTCAACAGCTATGACCCGGGCCCTAGGCCCCGCCAGCTGGGCGGCGTAGCCCACCTTCCCTCCGGGAGCTGCTGTGAGGTCCACTATCACCTCCCCAGGCTTCGGGTCGAGGAGCCTGACGGCCGCCATACTGGGGAGGCTCTGGCCGTAGATGAGCCCCTCAGCGTAGCCGGGTAGCTCGGCGACTCTCGGTGCCTTGTAGCGGGGCTTGGTTATCTTAACGGCTAGGCCTCTCCCAAGCTTCTTGAGATCCTCGAATGACACGAGTGACACCCCGCTGCCGACGGGCACGCCATTCTCCGCCACCACTGTGACTCTGGATCCCCTCCTGAGGCTCCTGGGAGCCCACAGAATGCCGGGGACGTAGAGGTCGCTCCCCGTTAGCACGCTCTCCGCCGCCCTCTTATCGGCTACAATCTTCAAATCGTAGACGGGAACCTCGAAGGGCCCCTCTACAGGGTGCCAGATGGCCTCGGGTACGTCTGGATCCCTCTCGAATGCAAGTCCCCTCTCACGCAGGAGGCGCAGATAATCCTCTACACCAACCTTGACAGTGTTAACCCTCACGTATAGTCTACGCGGGGGCTCTAGGAGGGCCCGTAGCTCCCTGCATAGAGCCCCCGAGCCGCCGTATAGGGGCTCAAGCCTCTCCATGAGCCCTACGTCATAGTCAAGCGGTGTGCCGCAGACCCCCACGCCCGCCAGGCACCCCCCGACTGGGCCCCCAACGCTGGGGAGGCGCCTATAATGTGGGGAAAGCTGGGTACACTACGAGACCGCCGGGTGGTGGGTGTCGGTGGGTACTCCCGGCATCGAGGGCCTCCCCGGCATCAGGGAGGCCGTGGATGAGATTAGGAGGGAGAGGGTCCGCGGGGCGGCGTGGGCCGCGTACAGGGCCGCTGTAGGAGTCCTGGACGACCTTGAGGCCGGCAGGGATCCCTGCACTCAAGCCGGGGCGGCGGCTAATGCCATAGAGGCGGCAAACCCTAGTATGGCTAGCCTGGCTAATGTGGCTCACATACTCCGACTTGCCTGCGAGAGAGGGATCCTAGACTCGGCCATGAGGAGGCTCGTCGACGTCCTCTCTAGGTATAGGCAGGAACTGATTGAGGCCGCTAGGTCCCTGAGCGTGGGGGGCCTCGTTGTGACTGTGAGCTATAGTAGCAGTGTCGAGGCAGCCCTGAGGGCTTGGAGGGGCGAGGTTGAGGTGGTCGTGGCCCACTCCCTCCCAGGGGGTGAGGGGGTGGAGCTGGCCAGGCTCCTCCGGAGCGCTGGCTTCCCCGTCAGAGTGGCCCCCGACATGGCCGTGCACCTCTACCTCGAGAGAGCCTCGCTCCTGGCCTTTGGGGCCGACACCGTCACTAGGGACGGATGCGTAGTGAACAAGGTCGGTACTAGGCTCCTCGCTGAGGCGGCGAGGAGCAGGGGAGTCAAGACCCTCGTGGTCTTCGAGCCCTATAAGGTTCATCCACGCCTGCGCTGCGGCGAGGTCCCCGTGGAGAGGTGGACCGTGAGGATAG
>JALWEW010000070.1 GCA_027039295.1 Acidilobaceae archaeon | reverse complement strand
AGCGAGCCGAGCAGCGTGTCCTCTAACACCACAGAGGCCACATTCGACGTGACCATAAGCGTGCCCTCCAATGCAGAGCCCGGCATCTACGAGGGCTACGTGGTAATCAACAGCTCATACGGCGTCATAAACGTGCCGCTAAGCATACCGGTGGCGAAGCCCGTGAACCCCTGGGCCAGGATGAGCTACGTCATAAAGGGTAGCCCACAGGGCTACTACTACGACAACTACGCCTTCAGGTCGACCCTAGACCAGGGCTGGAGGCCCGAGGTGGGTGACTGGAGGGTCTACCCGATAGCAATATTTAACGAGCTACCCGAGTTCATAAGCGGCGGCGTCCACGTCGTTGTGGCGTGGAGCAACCCCAACGCCGACTACGACACCGGCCTTATAGGCCCGGGAGTCAACTGGTGGGGAGTCTTCAACACGAGCTACGCAGCCTACATAGACGCGGCCGTGCTTGGAGCCAAGCTAACCTATCCCTACGTAGTCGGGGGAGTATACAGCTACTTCGACTACCCGCTACCCGGCATCGCGAGCTTCGACGCCCCGATAGATAGCGTGAGGTACTTCAGGCCCGGCGCGGAGAACGAGACCTACACCATCTACTGGCTAGTGGTGCACCAGAAGTTCAGCGACCACGACGGCGAGGCTCCGGAGATATTCCTAACCTTCGACAGGTTCATGATGCCCAACATCTACTACATACACTCCGGCCTCAAGGGAGTCAAGGCCAACGTCTACATCTCAGCCTACTACAGCGACATAGAGCTACTAGACTACGCCCTCATACCACTCGGCAGCGGCACAGGCCTCAATGTCACACCACACGTCTCCGGCACGGGTAGAGCGCACTACTACATATTCCAGTACGACGCCACCAACGCCGGTACGGGTAGCTACCTACTCGAGATGCTAGTCATGGAGCCGCACAGCTATAGCGTAGTAATAGGCTGGACCTCGCCGCAGTACGGCTATCCCATGGGCGTAAAAGCAATACCAGCAGTGCCGATGATCTACGTCACCGCGGCAGGTTTCGTTGTACACTAGGCCTAGCTCTCCCTAGAGGCTAACGGGCGGGAGCCTCCCGCTCTCCAGTCTTTTTATCTCACTCGAATCCTACTCCCATCCTGGTGGGCCAGCCTTGGCCAGCGGGGTCAGGCTTGAGGTCGTGGATATACCCCTACCTGAGGGCACCAACGTGATTATTGGGAGGACGCACTTCATCAAGACCGTGGAGGACCTCTACGAGGCCCTCGTTACAAGCTGCCCCACGCTGAGGTTCGGGGTCGCCCTCTGCGAGGCCAGTGGGAAGAGGCTGATACGCCACGACGGCAACGATAGGGAGCTAGAGGACCTAGCCGTCGAGGCTTGTAGGAGGATTGCTGCTGGCCACGTCTTCGTAGTCTACATCAGGGAGGGCTGGCCGATTAACGTCTTGAACCGGGTAAAGATGGTTATGGAGGTCGTCGGCGTCGACGCCGCGACAGCCAACCCTGTTAAGGTGGTAGTGGCGGATCTAGGCGAGCAGAGGGCCCTCCTGGGTGTTGCCGACGGCTTCAAGCCACTGGGTGTTGAGGGGGAGGCTGATAAGAGGGAGAGGATAGAGTTCCTTAGAAAGATAGGCTATAAGAGGGGCTAGCCCATCTTCTCCCTGGCGAACTCCACTATGAGCTGGGCCCCCTCCCTCACTAGCTCTGTTGCGGTTGCGAAGCTTATCCTGATGAAGCCCTTGCCTGCCTTGTCTGGGAAGGCCGTGCCTGGAAGCACTAGGACCCCCTTCTCGTCTAGGAGCCTGTGCACGAATGTATCGTCGTCCACGCCCATGGCGTCCATTAGCTTCTTGACCCTGGGGAACATGTAGAAGGCCCCCTGGGGCATGTAGGCCTCTATGCCGGGTGCCTTGGAGAGTATGTCGTAGAGGATCCTGGCCCTCTCCTCGAATGCCTTAATCATCTCCCTGACGGGGCCCCAGTCGCCCCTGATGGCCTCGACGCCCGCCTTCTGGGCGAAGCTTGGGGCGCAGCTGTAGACCGTCACCGCTAGGTCGAGCATTTTGGGTATGACCTCCCTCCTCACGACTAGGTAGCCGAGCCTCCAGCCCGTCATGCTGAAGGTCTTCGAGAACCCGTTGACGTAGATCACGTGGTCCCTCCAGTCGGGGTAGCTTATCACGCTCTTGAAGCGGGCCCCGTCGAAGAGGAAGTTATCGTAGATCTCGTCAGCCGCTATCATTATCCCCTTCCTCCTCGCGAGCTCGTAGAGGGCGTCGACCTCCTCTGGGCTGAAGACCGCCCCGGTGGGGTTGTGGGGGTTATTCAGTACTATAACGCGGGTCCTGGGGGTCACGGCCTCTTCTATGGCCTCGAGGTCGAGGCTGAAGCCCTTGCCGGGCTCGAACCTCATGGGCACGAACACGGGCTTGGCGTCGAAGAGCCTCGCAACCTGGGCGTAGGCGTAGTAGCTGGGCTCGGGTATGACTACCTCGTCGCCGGGCCTCAGGTATGCTGCTAGCCCTATGAATATCGCCGTCTTAGCGCCCGTCGTGACAACGACCTCGTCCGGCCTGACGTCCGAGCCGTAGCGCGAGTTGAGGTACTCCGCTATCGCCTCCCTGAGCTCGGGTATCCCAGCGGTCTCCGTGTAGCCCGTGAAGCCCTCGTCTAGGGCCCTCTTGGCGGCCTCCCGAATGTGGGCGGGCGTGACGAAGTCGGGCTGGCCTATCCCGAAGCTGATGACCCTCCTCCCCCTGGCCTCGTACTCCCTGGCGAGGGCCAGGAAGGTGAAGGCGGTCTCGCCGACGATCCTCTTAACCCTCTCCCCAACTTCCAGCGTGGGAGCACTCAACCCGGGTACCACCAGCGAGGTGTTAACGCGTTAGGGAGAGTTTAAACCCTCAAAACCCGAAACATAATGGGCGGCTGGCCGTGGCCACCAAGAAGCTCAGGGTGAGGGTCAAGCGCTACAGGGCAACCACCAGAACCTACGGGCCCGTGGAGCTAGGAGTCCTAGAGCCGCTCGAGGGCCGGGAGGTCGAGGTCGCCGCGAGGGATCCCCTAGACGCCATGCTCAGGGTGGCAGAGGAGGAGGCCAGGGGAGCGAGGGGTGACTACGTGGAGGTAATAGTGGATGACGGGGAGACCAGGAGGATCCTAGGGGTAGCGCCCCGCTACACGTGGAGCAGGGCCCTCTACTACAGGCCCGAGAGGCTCCTACGGGTAGGCATAGCCCGCGGGCCCCCCGGCATCCAGGAGCCCAGGAGCCCCGGGGGGGACGGCGAGGCAGGGGGGCGCGACGAGACCGGCAGCGAGGCCCCCGAGGCGGCGGGGGCGCCGGGCCTAAGGGACAGGCTACTAGAGGCCCTGGAGGCCCTCAGGGAGGCGCACGGCCCCGAGTGGGAGCCGATAGCGAGGCTAGAGGCCCGCCGCGT